>NZ_JAMYVQ010000024.1:0-95460 GCF_040324155.1 Mesorhizobium sp. M0011
CAGAGCCTCCACAAAACTGAACTGACCGCTCGGCTTCGTCGTCATCGCAAGATCCCTGTTTCAAAAACAGGGAATCACATCCACACAATTTTGCAACAGGCCCGCAAGGGGGGAGATTGGATGTCGCCACCGCTTTCGCTAATCGCCGACGTTGCAGGAAAAGCGCCGTCGTTAAAACTACCGATCTCCCCCCGTGCGGGGGAGATGGCCGGCAGGCCAGAGGTGGGTGCTGTCCCTCCACATTTCCAATTAATCGGCAGCTCCGGCGCGCCAAACAAGTGAGGCCTCTCATGACCGATTCCCGCGCCCGCGATATCCTGTCCCGCCAGTCCGAGCTCGAGAGCGAGCGCAGCCAGTATGAGGCTGTGTGGGAGCAGGTGGCGGAATTCTGCGACCCCGATGCGCCCGATATCTGGAGCGGCCGCCGAACCGGCGGCCCGGATTCCCAGGCCGAGCGGCAGGAGCGGCGTGGCGCCCGCGTCTATGCCAACACCATCAACTCGGCCGCCAACCGGCTCGCCGCCGGCCTGGAAAGCCTGATCATCCCGCAGTCGGAAAAATGGCATGGCCTGTCGACGGCGGCCATGAACGACGAGGAGACCGACGAGGAGAAGGAATGGGCGGAGGCCTTGCGCGATTTCCTGTTTGCGCTGCGCTACTCCGCCAATTCGAATTTCGTGCCGGCGACGCAGGCCTGCCTGCGCAATGTCGTGCGCTATGGCCCAGCCTATCTCTATGCCGAGGAAGGGTTCGGCGCGACGCTGATCCGCTATGCCTCGATCCCGGTGGTCGAGGGTTATCTCAGCCGCAACCGCTGGGGCCAGGTCGACATTTTCCACCGCCGCTACGAACGCACGGCGCGGCAGGCCGCGCAGCTGCTCGGCTATGACAAACTGCCGGTGCGCATCAAGGTTCTGGTCGACGATCCGGCCAAGTGCGAGACGAAGATCTCGCTGATCCAGTGCATCCAGCCGCGCGACGAGCGCAAGATGTATCGGCTCGGCGGCCAATACCAATATCTCGACACGGCCTTCGCCTCCTTCCACGTCATCGAGGACGAGGAGGAAATCGTCCGGGAAAGCGGTTTTCGCACGTTTCCGGTGTCGACCTTCAACTGGCGGCGTTACGAGGGCGACCCCTACGGCATCTCGCCGACCATAGAGGCGCTGACCACCGTGCGCGAGGAGAATGCCGTGCGCCGCTCGGGGCTTCGCGCGCTGCAGCAGATCACCGATCCGGCGACCGCCTCGAAGGCCCGGCTCGACTATGTGCCGGTGCTCAACCCAGGCGAGAATTATCCGGGCCTGATCGACGACAATGGCAGGCCGCTGATCGCGCCGATCTCGACCGGGCAGAACCCGACCTACGCCTTCAACTACGCGCAGAGCCGCGCCGACGAGATCCGCGACATGATGTTCGTCAACCTGTTCCAGACGCTGGTGCAGAACCCGCAGATGACGGCGACCGAAGCGTTGATCAGGCAAGAGGAAAAGGGCGCGCTGCTCGGCCCGTCCGGCTCGATCATCCAGGCCGGTTTCGCCAGCAATCTCGACCGCGAGCTCGGCATTCTCGAGGACAAGGGGCTCTATGACGAAGATAGCCGCTTTGTGCCGCCGGAGAGCCTCGCCGGCAAGGCGGTGCGGCCGACCTTCACCGGCCCGCTCGACGTGCTGCGCCGCTCGGCCGAAGCGCGCGACACCATCCAGGTGGTGACGACGGCCATGCAGATGGCGCAGTTCGACCCTGGCGTGATGGACAACATCGACAGTGACGAGGCGATCAAGATCGTGCAGAGCGCCGGCCGCAGCCCGCAGCGCATCTTTCGCCGCAAGGAAGAGGTGGACGAGTTGCGCGGCGCGAGAGCCAAGACCCAACAGGCGCAGGCCGGCATGGCGGCGATCGCCACGGCTGGGAAGGCCGCCAAGGACGCGGTGCCGGCTGCGGTGCAGGCCCGCGACAGCGGCCTGCTCGACGGCTTGCAAGGCATGCTGCAGGGTGGCCAAGGCGGGGAGCCCGTCGGCCCGGCAGGTAACGGCGCATGAGCCGGAAACGCTTCGCCCATTCCGGCCAGGCCGGCAGTCCTGCCAGGGCGCGCGACGCGCTGGCCAAGGCGTATCTCAGGGTGTTTTCAGGCGAGGATGGCGAGATGGTGCTCGCCGATCTCGCGGCGACGACCGGCTATTACCGGCGTCCGTCCTATGGCGAGTGGATGGCGCGCACCAGGACGCCCAATGGGTTCGAATTGCACAGCGCGCTCAGCAATGCGCGCGCCGAGGTGGTGCAGCATATTATGGGGTTCCTGACGCTGGACAATGCGCAGCTCGCGGCGCTGGAGAAGGCGGCGCGGGCGGAGGGGTAGGTGGGACGTAAAAGCTGCCAATCTCTCCCCTTGTGGGGGAGATGCCCGGTAGGGCAGAGGGGGGGCACTGTTCCGCCGACCTTGCCGCGTTCATCGCACGACAATCAAATCACAAGCGGCCGCTCAAGCTTGGCCGTAGGCGGCCAAGGTATGGGTATGTTCAAAGTTTGGCGACGACAGAGGTAGGCGCTCTACGGCGCCCCCTCTGTCCTGCCGGACATCTCCCCCACGAGGGGGGAGATTGGCTGCTTCGGCGCCGGCGCCTCAACAATTGCCGTTGCGATGGTGGTTGTCGCAAGGCGCCATATAGATGCGGCCATAGCGGTCGCGCGGCTCTGCGACGTGGTCGCGCTGCCGACAAGGTCCACTGACCCACCCGGGCAGCACCACTGCTCCAGGATTTTCCAGAAAAGTCGAGCCGACAGAACCCCACGAACGCGACAGCCAGCGTGCGATCGGCCGCGCCGTGATCGCCGGCGCCGCTTTTGTTCAAAGCCAGTTGGGCAGGAAACAGCCAATGGTCAGCGTCATCCCCCTCTCCATTGCCCAGCGCCGTCTCGATACCGGCAACGCGGTGCAATATCCGCAGGGGTCGCCGATCGGCGGCGCCATGCAGGGTCTCGGCGACCAGTTTTCCGCTGTCGCCGAGCGCTACCAGCAGATGAAGGACCAGCAGGAGGCGTTCGACGCCGAGCTGGAACGGCGCCGGTTCAACGGCCGCATCGCGCAGGCCGAAGACGAGGTGGCGGCGACCGCGCCGGCCGACGGCGCCGGGCTGCATGAGACGATGTATGGCCTGGTCGATCCGCGCAACGGCCGGGTGGTCAAAACAGGCCTGTTCGACACGCTGTTCGATGATGCCTTGCCTGGTATCCCCGAAAGCCAGCGCGCTGGTTTCGCGAGGCAGAAGGAGACGATGCGCGCGGTTGGCGCGCGGCGCATGGCGCAGCGGCAGCTCCAGCAGCGGCAGGACTACGAGCAGGCGCAGGTCGACACGGCGTTGAAGACCAGCGCCATCGCCATCGGCAACGCCAACCCCGACGATCACGTCACCTTCGAGGCGGCCAGGCAGGAAGGGCTCGACTTGATCGACAAGATGGGGCTCGACCCGGGGATCAAGCAGCAGAGGGTGAAGGACTGGTTCGGCACCGCCGCCAAGACGCGTTTCGAGGCGTTGATCGCCAAGGATCCGAAACGCGCGCTTGAGATGTTTGGCGAAGGGGCGCCGGTCTCCGGCCGCGATGCCCCCGGCGACCGCCTCGGCAAGAAAACACCTGATGAAACCGTGGCGCAGGCGTTTGCTGGCCGTGCTCCGGCGCCCGATCCGATCGCGACCAAGCCGGCAGGCGATCCTCTCGCCGACCTGTCTTCAGATGACGTTCAGCGACTGATCGACCGGGCGCACGCTTCGACGACGGCCCAACTGATCGAGGCGCGCACCAACATCGCCCTCGCTTCGCAGAATGCGCCGGACGCAATCGCCAATACGGGCAGCTATTCCGGCAAGATGCCCAGCCCCGCTGACTTCGCGGCCGTCTATGGCGCGGAGGACGGCGGCAATCGGTACCAGGACTTCAGCTTGAAGATGGATGTCGGCCGCCATGCCTTTGGCATGCGGACGATGCCCAACCAGGCGATCCACGCAGCGCTGCGCGATGCGGAGCCTGGGCCAGTCAGCTCCAACGACGAGGAGACACGGTATCGAGTTACGGCTGCCGCTGCGCTCAAGATTCTGGGCGTGAGGCGGGCGGATCCTGCTGGCTACGTCCGCGATGTCTTCGCCAATGTCGACGCCGCGTGGAGGGCGGCAACGAACCCGGACGGCAAATCGGAGACCAGCAATCCGGCGGCGTACAGATGGGCCATCGCCGTCTCTGTCGCAGCACAGAGGCAACTGGGCGTCGAGACCCCTCAACCCCTACCAAGGGCCATTGTCCAAAGCCTTGCCGACATCTTTAGCAATGAAGACGTGCCGCAGGCTGAGAAGGACATCATCCTGCATGATCTTCTGGCAGCAGCGCCCGATCCGGGTGTCCGCCAGGCCTTATCTCGGCAGTTGGATCAAGCTCGCCCTCCTCAGCCGGCCCACGTCGATTCGATCATCACCAGTGCGACAGGGCAGGGACGGGTTCCATCCGCACAACCTGGCCAGCCCCGGTCTGCATTCCAACAAGCCGCTGACGACTTCGGGGACTATCTCAGTGAGGGTTTCGAGGCCCTAGGCCGAATCCCGCATGACATCGGGATAGCTCTCCAGGATCTGCACGACGATCCGTTGGATGCCCTTAGTCAACTGCCGGTTACTTCCGCCTCCGGAGCAACGGTCGGCGGGGTCGCAGGCCTTCGGTGGTTAGGCGCCAATTTCCTCAAAGACGGGAAAATCGCCAGTGAAGTAATTGAGCCAGCTTTAAGAGTTTTCTCCAGAAAATATCAGAAGACGTTCTTTAAAGAATATCCTAAGTTAGCTGAGTTGGTATTTGTTCATCATCGAATAGAGCAAAAAGCGCTCAAGATATACATCGGAATTATGAACAAAGATATCATGCATTCACTTGAGAATCTCCGAGGAATACCGAAGGAATTGAATTCTACGCTGCATCTGAGTACCATTCGACGCGAATGGGACGCGTTCTACAGGCAAAATCCTACAACCACATTGCAGAAGTTGCTGGAAAAGGCCGCCGAAATAGATCAGAAATATGGTCACCTCTTCAATCCACCAATAGGTGAGAAATGAGATACTATTATCTTGAGCCAGAGGTATCTGGTGGTTTTGGCGATAACATCATTTTGGACGCGAGTGTCCATCCCCCTCTCATAACCCGTTTACATTATGAGTTTGATGGATGGCTGGGCGATAGTATGGTGGCGTCATTCCCGTGCTATCTTGTCACCGACGATGTTGCAGAGAAAATTCTCAAGAGTGAATTTTCAGGCGTAACCTTCGACAAGGTCGAGGTGACCACTTCTGAATTGTTCGAGGAGATGCAACCGGACCAGAAGCTTCCGCCCTTCGTATGGCTGAAAGTGAAAGGGGATGCCGGTCGCGATGATTTCGGAATGGCGAAAGATCTCCGCCTTGTCGTTTCCGAGCGGGTTCTCGATGCTCTCAAGCCTTCGGGAATCTCCAATGCCTTGATTGAACCTTTCGAGGCGTCTTGATGCCCTTAGTCTTGGCGGCTCTTTGGGGGGCGATGTTGAAGCGATGGATTGCTGGCCTGAGGGCGAAACTCGCCGACGCGACACGCGAGGCGGCACGGGGGCATCCGACCAACGGGTCGACCGGATACTTTAAAATAAGGCCGAACGTCGCTGGCGGGATCGGCGAAAACACCGTTCTCGACTCGAGCGTCCATCCGCCAATCGTGACCAAGCTTCACTATGAGGTAGAAGGCTGGTTCGGCGATGTGATCGTTGCGACATTCCCCTGTCTCCTCGTCACTGAAGAAACCCGGCGGGCACTGCAGAAGATGGGCTTTTCAGGTGCGACGTTCGCCGACGCCGAGGTGACTACCTCGGAAGAGTGTCAAGAGGATCAACCCGGGCTGGAGCTACCACCTTTCGTCTGGCTGAAGGTAAATGGAAGGCTGGCCACGACGATTTCGGGATCGCAATACCCTTCCGCCTCGTCATCTCGAAACGCATTCTTGATTTGCTGGAATCATTGGGAATACCGTTTGCTGTGGTCGAACCTTGCGAACAGTAATGGATTACGCTTTTTGATTGCGATGACAGTCCATTTGTCGGCTGCACCGATATGACTGCAGCGAACGTTTGGGCTGAGAACTGGAAAATAGTGCACTGTCACCGCAATTCGACGACGGAAAGACCCCGTTCGAGGCGCTAGATGGGTATATCGGTGCCCTTGAAGTCTGGGTTGAAGCTGCACGCAGCGGAAAGTCTGTAGCGGAATTGATACCGGTCGATGTCGACGCAAATCCCGCCAATGCCGAAATGCTGGCCAGCCGGCTCAAATTCCTTGATGAGAAGATTTTGCCAGAGCTTAAAAGGTAATTCGGACGATCGCTGCAAGCTGGAATTGGCGCCGTATTGCTCCTGTTTCCTAGCGGCTGCACCGCGAAACGCCGGTAGGCGGCTGAGGGGCGGCCCCTCAACCCCCTGCCGGGACCTTCTCCCCGTGAACGGGGAGAAGGGGCTAATGATCAATAATCGCCGTTGTAGTACCGGTCGTCGCAGGGCGCCGTGTAGATGCGGCCGCGACGGTCCTGGTAGCGGCACATCTGTTCGCCGCGGCGCTGCGGCGTGGTGGAGCTGCCGACAACCGCGCCCAGAAGGGCGCCGGCGCCGGCGCCGATGAGCGTGCTTTCGGTGTTGCCGCCGATGGCCTGGCCGACGAGGGCGCCGCCGGCGCCGCCGATCAGCGCGCCGGTTCCGGCGCGCTGCTGGCCCTCGGTCTGCGCGCAGCCTGCCAGTGCTGCGGTCATCAGCACGGCGGCGATGGCTTTGTGAAAGTTCATGTGAGGTCTCCCTTGAAGGCCTGAAATCCCTATGGCTCGTCCCGTGCGGTCGCATTGCGGCGGAACGGGGGCACGAGGCCTCACGATATAAGACATGGTTTCTCGGGCGTTGATAGGCCGAGGGCCGAAAACATCTCTTTCGAACAAGGCGCTAGCGGTGCTCGTTGTCAAAATGATTCAGCCTTCGACGGCTCGCCCTACTGTGGCTTGATTGGTCGAGCTGCCAGAATTGCCACTGAAAAAATGGAGAAATGCCATGACCCGAGGTCTTCCCCGGACGCTTGTTCGTGCCGCCGCCCGCGAGGCCGGCCTTGCCCCGCCCAGGCCGGGCCTGAAAGCCGTCACCACGGGGCAGGGCGGATCGTACCGTACCGTGTTCACCTTCGCCGGCATGCAGGTGCCGGTCACCGACGCGCTGGCCTATGCTGCCCAAAAGATCTTCGACTTTACCGAGGGCAAGGTGCGCATCAAGGGCGGCACGGCGCGGCTGCAGTTCGCTGTGCTCGGCGCCCGCGCGGCGACCATCAACGACAATGCGGCGCTGACCTGGTCGCTGGGCTCGGCCGCCGCATCGAGCGCGACGCTGGCCTCGACCATGGTCAACGTGCTGGCCTCGACGGCCCGCACACTCGACGGCACTGGCGCCGCACTCTCCACCGCCTTGACCGCCGACATCGCCGCCGCCGTGACGCTGGATGGCACGGTGACGCCGGTCGATCTCTATCTCAACCTGGCGTTTGCCACCGGCACGGATATCGATGCCGACGGTGTGCTGGCGATCACGGGTACGATCACGCTGCTTTGGGAGAACTGGGGGGATAACGCCTAGTTGCCGATGACGCGGCCAATCTCCCCCCCTCGTCGGGGAGATGCCCGGCAGGGCAGAGGGGGGGCGCTGTCCCACGAGCCTGTCCTGCTGATTAGCATTTGCATGCCTCGGGAGGGCATCGGGTGACGAAGAGCGTCGAACGCTTGCGTTCCTTCGCGCCCCCCTCTGTCCTGCCGGACATCTCCCCCACAGGTGGGGAGATTGGCAGCTTTGCCGCCGGCTCATTTCTAACCCCTAGCAAAGGAACATTACATGACAGATCTGGCAGACGCCGGGTCCGTGGCGGCGCGTGCGCAGCCGGCGGGCAACCCGGCACAGTCACCGGCAGGCACGGATAACGGGTCCGCCGCGCCTGGCGGCAAAAGTTGGTTTGACGGTCTTTCCGAAGGCAACCGCAAGCTCGCTGAAACCAAGGGCTGGACCAAGCCTGAAAGCCTCGATCGGGTTTTCACATCCTATGCGGAGCTGGAGCGGCAGCAGGGTGAGAGCCTGCGCCTTCCCGCCCCGGACGCGCCACCGGAAGACTGGGACCGGTTCCACGCCCGGCTGCCCGAGGCCATGCGTCCGGTCACGTCGTCCGAGAAGGTCGAATACCTCAGGCCGGAAGGCTTGCCGGAAAACTTCGCCTATTCGGACGAACTCGCTCAGGTGTCCTAGGCTTGGGCGGTCGAAGCGGGTGCCTCGCCGAAAACCGCGCAGGCCTATCACGACAGGTTCGTCGGCTACATGGCCGAGCAGGCCAAGCATCAGGAGATCGCGCTGGCCCGCTCGGTGGAAGCCACCCATGACGAGCTTGTCAGGGACTGGGGACCGACCGATAGCGACGGCTTTCGCCAGAGACTGGAGGTCGCCAACCGGGCGATGAAGAAGCTCGGCCTGGTCGACGCCTACAAGGCGAAGGGCATCCTTCTGCCTGACGGGGCGCTGACCGATCCGCAGATCGCCAGGGCGTTCCAGGCGATCGGCGAGGCGATGTTCCGGGAAGACACGATCGACGGCGGTGCTTCTTCCAGCGGAGCCAATCCGTTCAAGCGCAATGCCGCCGGCGAACGCAACCTGACCGATATTTCAGCCCTCGTCAAAAGCGACCCCGCCCGCGCAAGGCGGCTGGCTCGCGAGGCGGGGGAAAATCCCGACCGCTGGATGCCCAACAACCCGCGCTGACGATCGATCAGCCGCACTGAAACGCCCCTCATCCGGCCGCTTCGCGTCCACCTTCTCCTCGTCAGGGAGAAGAGGCGCGCCGACGTCGCAAGTCTCCTCTCCCCCGGAGAGGTCAGCCGAGCGAACCAGAGGCTGGGTGAGGGGGCACCCGCCGCCAACCCAAACCTGAAGGAAGAGAAAAATGGCAGATGCCTACACCCGTATCGCGGACGCGATCGTTCCGTCCGTCTATGCGCAATATGCTTTCGAGGAACATGTGCAGTCGCTCGAGATCTACCAGGCCGGAATCCTGTTTTCCGACCCGGCCATCTCGTCAAAGCTGTCGATGGGCGGCCGCTCCGTCGACATGCCCGGCTGGAAGGACCTCGGCAACGATCCGTCCGAACCGGTCAATGACGATCCGGCTGATTCCATCGAGATGAAGAAGATCGGCTCGCGCCGCGAGGTCGCCGCCCGCAATGTCCGCGCCCAGGCGTGGGGCGTTCCGGACCTGACCTCGATCCTAGCCGGCGACGATCCGCAGAAGCTGATCGTCAAGCGGCAGACCGAGTACTGGCAGCGCGCCAACAAGCTGACCCTGCTCGGCATCCTGAAAGGCGTCGTCGCTGACAACGTCGCCAATGACGGCGGCGACCTGGTGCGCACCACCGGCGCCTCCATCGTCGACACCGACATCATCGAGGCCGCCTATCTGATGGGCGACCGCGCGGACAAGTTCAAGACGATCTGGATGCACTCCAAGCAGATGAAGGCGCTGAAGCTCGCCGACCTCATCGACTATGTGCCGTCTTCCGAGCAGGGCGGACCGCTGATCCCCTATTATATGGGTCTGCGGGCCGTGGTCGACGACGATATCCCGGTCACGGCGGGCGTCTACACCGCCTTCATGTTCAAGGACAAGGCGATCCTGTGGAACGAGCTGCCGGTCAACACCGAGGGCGGCCCGCTGGAGTTCGACCGCAAGCCGCGCCAGGGCCATGGCGGCGGCATCACCGAAATGGTCGGCCGCCGGCATTTTGTGCCGCATGTGCCCGGCACCCGCTTCCTCGACGCCTCCTCGGCCGGCGAATTCGCCACCGATGCGGAACTGGCGCTGGCTGCGAACTGGGACCGCACCGCGTCGAGCGTCAAGAACATGACGTTCATCGCGCTGAAGACGACCGAGGCCTGATAGGACCGAGGCGGGGGGCGGGGGCGATGCGCTCCCGCTTCTTTTCTAAACTTGGCGCCGGCCATGTTCCGATCCTGGCGTGACAAACAGAGCCGGAATCCATCGCCGGCACAGGATTGGCCCGCCGAATCAATGCGTGGGCAACACGCTCGTTGGCGGCCTCTCCAAAATCCGGATCCGACGAAGGCATCGGCCTCGAGCGCCATTGCCGGCCGTGCCGCGGCGGCCGGGTGATTTTCGGCCGTTCAGCCCTCAGTGCTTCGTGAGCAGGGAACAGCCATGGTACACATCATCCCCCTTTCCATTGGCCAGCGCCGGCTCGACACCGGCAACGCGCCGCAATATCCGCAGGGGTCGCCAATCGGCGGCGCCATGCACGGGCTGGGCGATCACCTTTCCGCTGTCGCCGAGCGCTACCAGCAGATGAAGGACCAGCAGGAGGCGTTCGACGCCGAATTGGCCCGCCGCCGCTTCCACGGCCAGATCGCGCAGGCGGAAGATGAGGTGACGGCCAACGCCCCGGCTGACGGCGCCGGCCTGCATGAGACCATGTACGGCCAGGTCAATGCGTACGACGGCAGGGTCGTCAAGACCGGCCTGTTCGACAGGCTGTTCGACAAGGCTTTGCCGAACATGCCTGAGAGCCAGCGCGCCGCTTTCGCCGAGCACAAGGAGACGATGCGCAGGGTTGGCTCGCTGCGCATGGCGCAGCGGCAGCTTCAGCAGCGCGAAGACTATGAACAAGCGCAGGTCGACACGGTGCTCACGACCAGCGGCATCGCCATCGGCAACGCCGATCCCGACGATCCTGTCACCTTCGAAGTAGCCCGCCAGGAAGGGCTCGACTTGATCGCCAAGATGGGGCTCGACCCCGGGATCAGACAGCAGAAGGTGAAGGACTGGTTCGGCACCGCGGCCAAGACGCGTTTCGAGGCGCTGATCGCCAAGGATCCGAAACGCGCGCTGGAGACGTTTGGTGTCAGGACCCCGGAAGAGTCTTCGGGAGACGTTCAGCCGATCACTTGGGTTCTTGCCTCGGGCAGATCAGAGGCGGCTGCCGCGAAAGGCGATCGCGTTGGCAAGCTCACGCCAGACGAGCGCGTGGCGCAGGCGTTTGGGGACATTGCTCCGGCGCCTGATACGGCGATCAAGCCCGCAACCGACCATCTCGCCGACCTGTCTCCAGATGACATTCAGCGGCTGATCAACCAGGCACACGCCGCGAATACGGCCCAATTGATCGAGGCGCGCACCAACATCGCTCTCGCTGCGCAGAACGCCCCGAACGCGATCGCCAATACGGGAAGCTATTCCGGCAAGATGCCCAGCCCCGCCGACTTCGCCGCCGTTTATGGCGCCGAGGAGGGCGGCGATCGGTACCAAGACTTCAGCTTGAAGATGGATGTCGGCCGCCAAGCCTTTGGCATGCGGACGATGCCCAACCAGGCGATCCACGCAGCGCTGCGCGATGCGGAGCCTGGGCCGGTCGGCTCCAACGAAGAGGAGACACGGTATCGGGTTACGGCTGCCGCTGCGCTGAAGACCCTGGACATGAGGCGGGCGGACCCTGCTGGCTACGTCCGCGAGGTCTTCCCCAATGTCGACGCCGCGTGGAAGGCGACAACGAGCCCGGATGGCAAGTCGGAGACCGGCAATCCGGAGGCGTACAAATGGGCCATCGCCGTCTCTGTCGCAGCCCAGAGGCAACTCGGCATCGAGAGACCCCTCAACCTCTGCCGAAGGCCGTTGTCCAAAGCATAGCTGACACCTTCGGCGACAAAAACATGCCGCAGGCTAAGAAGGACATCATCCTGCGTGATCTTCTAGCAGCAGCGCCCGATCCGGGTGTCCGCCAGGCCTTATCTCAGCAGTTGGATCAAGCTGGCCTTTCTCGATCGGCCCAAGTCGGCCCGATCGTCACTGCTGCGACAGTGCAAGGACGGCTTCCATCAGCGCCTCCTGGCGAAGCCCGGTCTGCACTCCAACGAGCTGCGGACGACTTCGGCGATTATCTGAGCGAGGGTTTCGAGGCCCTAGGCCGAATCCCGCATGACATTGGGATAGCTCTCCAGGATCTGCACGATTCTCCTTTGGGTTTCCTTGAGCAACTGCCCGCCACCCCTGGCTCGGGGGCGGTTGCTGAAGGGCGCTTGGCATTAGAGACAGTCGGCGAAGCTGTTGCAAAAGGCTTGGCCATAATCCGCGGCGGGACCGGCAAGTTTGCCAAACCGCTGGAGGAGTTTGCAACAAGTGGTTCGCGCGCCACATCGGAGCTTGCCGCTGAGGGCGCGGTGGCTCGCCAAGCCGTCGGTGCGGAGGCTCGTGCAGTAAATGCAGCAAATGAGGCCGCTTACCGCTTGGGCACAGGTGCAAAGCCCGACAAGGCCGAGCTTCTTGAAATAATAAAGTCAATCGCGAGAGACCCCTCAAAGATAAGGTACGCGGGGGCATCGTTTGGCAAGGCTCTTTCAAAAAATTACCGCAAAACGTTTCTCGACGCGAACCCGAAACTGGAGGGTGAAGTTGTGGTCCACCACGCGGCTGAGCAGCAAATCTTGAACAGATATCTCGGGCTCGTGGCCGAAGAGGAGATGCACTCGCTTCAGAATCTGCGTGGGATTCCTAAAAGCTTGGACAACCTCTTGCACAACAAAATTTTCCGATACGAATGGGACGAATTTTATGCGTCGCATCCTCAGGCCACTCGTCAGCAGGTGCTGGACTACGTGGCTTATATCGACAAAAAATACGGACATCTGTTCAACCCTCCAATAGGTGGATAATGCAGTATTTCTATATCAGACCTGATGTGGCTGGTGGGCTTGGCAGAAACACCGTTTTGGACCCCAGCGTCCATCCTCCGATTGTGACCAAGCTCCACTACGTGGTAGAGGGCTGGACCGGTGATGTGCTCGTTACGACGTTCCCGTGTTACCTCGTCACCGAAGAAACCCAGCGTGCACTGCAGAACATAGGTTTTTCGGGTGCGACGTTCGCTGAAGCCGAAGTGACGACATCCGAAGAGTTTCATGAATATCAACCTGGGCAGGAACTTCCACCTTTCGTCTGGTTGAAAGTGAATGGGAAGGCTGGCCGCGACGACTTCGGGATCGCAGCAAACTATCGCCTTGTCATCTCGGAGCGCATTCTTGATTTGCTGGAATCATTTGGAATACCGTTTGCAGTGGTCGAACCCTACGAGCAGTAACGGATTACGCTTGTTGAATGCGATAACAGTCCGTCTTTTGTCGGCTGCACCATGTGACTGCAGCGTGCACTGTCACCGTAATTCCAGAAGACACTGCATCCGAATGGCCGAGGAGGATTTTCCCTATGGGGAAAAAATGAAGTTGCTGGATATCGTTGGACGGTTGTCGGAATTTGACGAGGAGGACCCGGTCTACGCAGCGGAGCCCACAATCTACGCGGCGGAGCCTTGGACCGAGGATTCAGACGCAATGGTTTTGCCTCAGCAGGATGGGGTGTTGGTACCAGCCGAGGCAGCTAAAGAGGGCCTGGCATACTTTCTCGAAATCAACCTTGCGATCGAGATTACCGAGGCTTTGGTTGCATCCGCAGAAAGAAAAGCCAAGCGTTTCCGCTATCTGCGAACGCGTTATTTATTATGCCACCTATGATGCGTGAGAGGTTAAATGTCGACTAACCCACGTTATGACGGACAGCCGCTGCTTAGACTGCTGGATGTTTATGTGCTCTGGGCGATCGGAGAACTTTCTCAAGAGTCGGAAGAGGGCTTGAAAAGAATGGCCCCCAAACTGCAATCTCTGTTTGGTGGCGATGGACGGTGGCATCACGCAATTGCCCAAGCCATGCACATGCCCGGAGGAATCCCGGCAGCAATCCGGGATATGTGGGCAAGGAATCTCAAAATCGCTCGCGTCAACGGCACGACCCTCCCGCCCGAGAGATTTGCCGAGATATTCGTGGACAACAACTTCGCGGATTGGGCGTTCTGTAGCGCCAGATTTTCAGACCTTCGCTGCCCCTCAACCTCCTGCCGGGACCTTCTCCCCGTCAACGGGGATGATCAATAATCGCCATTACCTCGATAAGAAATACTGAAATCTGTTCAATCCTCCGATAGGTGAGTGATGCAATATTTTTACATAGAACCGAACGTTGCTGGTGGGCTTGGCAACCACACCGTTCTTGACACGAGTGTCCATCCGCCGATTGTGACCAAGCTTCACTACGAGGTAGAGGGCTGGTTCGGCGATGTGCTCGTTACGACGTTCCCGTGTTACCTCGCCACCGAAGAAACCCAGCGCGCTCTGCACAAGATGGGCTTTTCAGGTGCGACGTTCGCCGAAGTCGAAGTGACAACCTCCGAAGAGTTCCATGAGGACCAGCCTGGGCAGGAACTTCCGCCATTTGTCTGGTTGAAAGTGAATGGCGAGGCTGGCCGCGACGACTTCGGTATCGCAGCAGATTATCGCCTCGTCATCTCGCAACGCATTCTCGATCTGCTGGAGTCGTTGGGAATACCGTTTGCCGTGGTCGAGCCTTACGAACAGTAACGGGATTACGCTTTTGAATTGCGACGACGGCTCATTTTTGTCGGCCGCACCCATGTGACTGCAGTGAATCTTCAGACTGAGAACTGGAAATAGTGCATTGTCACCGCAATTCCTCATGGGAACGGCATCGCTCCAATCTCATCCAGGCGTCAATAATGCAGCGGGTGCTTTGAGACATGCCGAATGGTCGGCCAAGATGGCGCAATCGCTTGGGGTCAACGAAGCGAAGAAGATATCGGATGCCTATGAGATATCCCATCCGAATGACCGATATGAGCGCGCGATGGATTTGATAAATAACAATGTCGGCCGTGTGTTGGGCGAAGCTTTACCCGGGGTCGCGCCCGACGAAATCGCGCGCCTTGCCCTGGAGGCCGGACTACTTCAGACTTCACTGCCTCCGGCAATGATCTTTCACGAGAAAAGAAAATGAAGAAAGTGATGGTTCTGACGACCGCAACTATCTTGGTGGCTGCTGCAATTTTTGTTTATTGCAGCCCTCTTCTCGTCAAGCTTGAGAAGGACGGATTTGTGGGCGGAACGCTGGAAATTGCAGGCACCAAACTGGATGAAGCGGCAGGATCTGGAACGACGTACCACCTCGTTTTCGTGAATGAGGAATCCAGCGCGAGCGTTTCTTGCAGCAAGGATGGGAAAGTTACAAGCCGGGATGGATATCTATCTCCATGGCTTGGGTGGTCCGTAAGTTTCCATCTTTCGAATTGCTCGATTAGTGGATTTCGTCCGATATTTTAAGGGTTGGAATCACGAATAACAGTGAGATGCCGGAGATCTCGCGCGTTTTGTCGATAGCATGTCCGGACTGAGACTTGGAAAATAGTGCGCTGCCGCCGTAGTTCCTCGTTCTGACAATATTTCTTAGCGCCCCCTCCGTCCTGCCGGCTTTCGTCATTCGGAAAGCCAAGCAGTTGGCTTTCCGTCCGCTACGCGGACCACTCTTCAACCCCACGAAGGGAGATCGGAGGGGGCGTAGAGCACGATCTCTGAATATCGCCATCCAAACCCCCAGCCGCTTCGCAGCGGCTTTTTTCATGCCCGGAGAAAATCATGACCCGACCCACATGGACGAGGCGCTGACCCATGGCCATCACCCCGCTCGATATCGCCAACATGGCGCTGGCCGTGCTCGACGAGGCGCCGATCGACAGTCTCGATCAGGACGTCAAGGCGGCACGGCTGCTCAACTTGCATTTCGACCTCGCAAGGGAAGCAGAACTTACCAAATGTGCCTGGGTGTTCGCCATCCTGCGCGCCACGGTTGCCGGGGCGGACACCGGCAGCGATTGCGGCTTGACCTTTGCCTATGAACTGCCGGCCGACTGCCTGCGGCCGCTGCCGCTGACCCGTGATGGCGAGCCGGACGGCGTGCCGATTTCGTGGCGCCAGGAGGCGGGGCTGATCTATTCCGACCAGTCCGGCCCGATGACCATCCGTTACGTCGCCAACCTCACCGATCCCAACGACTGGGATGCGCTGTTCACCGAGGTTCTGGTGGCGGCCCTTGCCGTCAAGGTGGCGCATCCGCTGACGCACAAGTCAGGCATGATCGATATTGCCCGCTCGGCCTATGACCGGGCGCTGGACGCGGCGCTCAACGCCAACGCCATCCAGCGCGGCAGCCGGCTCTACACCGCCTCGTGGTCCAATCAGCGCGGCGACAACAGGATTGCGCGCTGATGACGACGCTCTATCCCGTCCAGGACGTCTTCACCCGCGGCGAGATCTCGCCGCGCCTGCATGCACGCGCCTCGCTCGACTTCTATCGGGCGGCGCTGGCCAAATGCGAGAACTTCATCACCCTGCCGCATGGCGGCATCCGCAAGCGCGGCGGCACCTATTTTGCCGGCGAGGTGAAGATTTCCGCGAAGACGACGCGGCTGATCCCATTCATCTTCTCGGCCGATCAAGCCTATGCGCTCGAATTCGGCGACCGGTACATCCGCGTCCATGCCTATGGCGCGCGCGTCGACACGGTGGAGGTCGCTTCGCCCTATCTCGAGGCGGACCTGTTCGAGCTCGCCTATGTCCAGTCGGCCGACCAGATGTGGGTCACTCACCGGGACTATCCGCCCAAGGTGCTGACGCGCAGCGCACACACGGCGTGGGCTCTGACGGATTTTGAATTCCTCGACGGTCCCTACGACCCGGTCAACGACACGGCGACGACGCTGACACCGTCCGACACCGGGCATCTGACGCCGCAGATGACCAGCAACACGACGCCTTCCGGCACCGCTTCCACCGGCAGCGGCAGCGCCTCTGCCTGGCAGATGTTCGACCGCGACAAGACGCAGGATATCCAGATCTCTGGCGGCGGTGACGGCTATATCCGGTTCCGCAATGCCGGCGGTTCACAGCGCGTGGCCGATGCCTACTGGATCACCACGTCACGGGTGGCAACGGGCAATTATGATTTCTTCACCGCCTGGGAATTGCAGGGTTCCAATGATGGCACCAACTGGGTCACCCTGGATACTCGTACGGGCGAGCTCGGCTGGGGCAATGGCGAGACGCGCTTCTACGAATTCACGAACAAATCGGCCTTTGAATATCATCAACTGGTGTTCAGCGGCGGTGGCGGCGATGATGCCGAAAGCAGCGTTTCGGCCGAGCTTGCGATCCATGTCGCCGCATTCGACCAGACGCCGTTCGACATCACCGCGTCTTCAAGCATCGGCATCAACAATGACACCGGCTTCCAGGCGACCGATGTCGGCCGCGCCATCCGCTTGTTGGGCGCCGACGGCATCTGGCGGTGGGCGAGGATCACCAGCCGCACCAGCACGACGGTCGTCAAGATCATTCTCTACGGCCATGCGCTGCCGAACATGAACCCGATCACGCGCTGGCGGCTCGGCACCTTCGTGCCCGGCAAGTACGTCGAAAGCGGGTCGCTCTACGAGGAGCGGCTGGCCTTCAGCCGCAAATTCTCGGTCTATGCCTCGGCCACCGGCGATTTCGACAATTTTGCACTGGGCGAGAAGGACGACGACGCGCTGGAGTTCGTCCAGGCGGGCGGCGGCCAGGCCAACGACATTGTCTGGATCGCCGACAGCGACGGCGCGCTTCTGATCGGCACCTCAGGCGGCATCCGCGCCCTGTCGGGCTCGGGCATCGACGAGGCGCTGACGCCCTCCTCGTTCAAGAACCGGCGCTCGCGCACCTTTGGCTGCGCCCGCATCCGCCCGGTGGATGCCGGCCAGTCGTTCCTCTATGTCACACGCTCGCGCAAATCGATCGCCGAGCTGACGCAGACGGCGCAGAGCCGTTTTGCTTCGGACGATGTCGGCCAGGTCTCCGAGCATATTCCCAAAAAGGGTGTGGTCGAGCTCGCCTTCCAGACCGATCCCGACCCGTTGCTGTGGTTCCCGCTCGAGAATGGCGAGCTTGGCGGCTACACCCATCAGCCGAGCCAGGAGGTGCGCGGCATGCACCGGCATCGCCTGGGCGGCAACGTCAGCGGGGCGGGCTCCGATGGTTCAAATTGGGCTGATGTCGAAAGCGCTGCGGTCACCCCCGGCCAGGACGGCAATGACGATCTCTGGCTGATCGTGAAGCGCAGCATTGGCGGCGTGACCAGGCGCTACATCGAGATCAAGACCGCGCCGTTCGAATACGGCGCCATCGCGGACGCCTTCGAGGTCGATTGCGGCCTGTCCTACGCGGGTCTTGCGGTCACCACGGTGGGCGGCGCCATGCACCTTGCCGGCCAGTCCGTCGATGTGCTCGCCGACGGCAAGGTCTATCGCGGGCTGACCGTCAGCGGCGGCGGCACCGTCACGCTGCCGGGCGGTTCTACCGCCGCCAAATGGCAACTCGGCCTGCCCTACGCGGCGGGCGCCGACACGCTGGAGCTCGATGTCGGCGGCCGCGACGGCTCCATCATCGGCCGCCGCAAGAAGGTGGCGAAGGTGATCCTGTCGCTGCTGGAGACCGACACCACGGGGCTTCAAGTCCAGTCCTTGATGCGCGGCCGCTGGGAGCCGGTGCGCATGCCCTCGATCATCGCGCCGGACGGGCGGGCAACGCTGTTCACCGGCAATGTCGAGGTGCCGATCGACGACAGCTGGGAAGGGCAGGGCCGAGTGCGGATCCGCCATGTCAACCCGACGCCCTGCACGATCCGTGCGTTCACGCCGGTGTTCGACGCCGAGCCGTAGAGCGCCGGCATTGAAGATGGTGATTTCCCCCTTGAGGGGAGATGTCGCCGGAGGCGACAGAGGGGGTCGGTTCGACCGGACGCCAACCTCCTCCACGTTGAAAGAGGATGCCGACGCTCCACGCGAAGCGCCAATCTCATCTGCCGCGGTAGGTCGCACCCGGTCGTGCCGACCCCCCTCTGGCCTGCCGGCCATCTCCCCCTCGAGTGGGGAGATAACAATTCACCAAAGGATCCCCGAAATGACATCTCCCCATGCCGAAATCCTCGGGATGGCGCGGACGGCTGCCGAATTCGCCGCCGTCATCGCCTTGCTCGACACCGACCTCAACGACGCGCTTCACTGCAGAACCGAACTGGCGCAAGCCGAGGACCGCGCGGTCTTCGGCGATGGCGACCTGGCCGCCGCGCGTGCCGCGCTGGACGACTGCAACGACCAGATCGGGCTGCTGGAAAAGATCATCGTCGCTGCCGGCAAATGCCGTGCGGAGGCCGCGCAAGGCGAAGCGCGGGCCGACATCGCCGCGCTTGGCGACGAGATCAAGGCCAAAGCTGCAACGCTTGGCGAGCGCTGGGGCAGCGCCCGCCGGCTGGTCGAGCTGCTGCGCCAGGAATTGTTCGAGGCCGATGCGCTCGCCCGCACCATTGCCACCGCCAACGGCCTGTTCGATGCCGCCGGCGTCGCCGAGCTGAAGATCAATCTGACCACGACCCGCCGCGCCGCCATGGCCGGCCCGCGGGCCGCTGCACCCGCCCGTCTCAGCCGGCCGGCGTTGCAGGCCGACAGGCTGCTTGTGTCGTTCCTCACCCCCGGCGGTGCGCTCGACCCTCGCCCGGCGCTCGGCGCGCCGGTGGACGGCGTCAAAAGCAAATTCATTCCCGCAAACACCTCCTTTGGCGAACGAGGCTGAACCATGTGCACACTTGCCCTTATCGGCACCGCCCTTTCTGTTGGCGGCGCGCTGGTCGAAGGCCAGCAGTCGAAGCAGATGGCCGACTATCAGGCCAAGGCCTACGGGCAGCAAGCGCAGGCCGAGGCGCAGAGTTCCGCCTTCGAGCAGAGCCAGGAGCGCCATAAGCAGGATCTCCTGCTGGGCCAGGCGCGTGCGCAGGCCGGCGCCTCGGGCGTCGGCATATCAGGCTCGCCGGCCGAGGTGCTGGCCGCCAATGCCAGGCAGGGCCAGCTTGATCTCGACGCGATCCAGTACGGCTCGAAACTGCGCCAGAACAGTCTCAATACGCAAGCCGCGCTCTCGCGCTTCTCCGGCAAGCAGGCGGTCACGGCCTCGATCTTCAAGGCCGGCAGCAATCTCGTATCGGGTCTCTCCGGCCTCTACGACCCGACCAAGGCCGTGACCTTCGGCAAGGGCGCCTTCCCACCGCCGCCGGGCGGCTCGTCCACCGGAGGCCTCTACTGATGGCCACCATTCCGCTCCACATAGCGCAGCGCCGGCTCGATGCCGGCAATGCGGTGCCGTACCCCGGGGGATCGCCGATTGGCGGCGCCATGCAGGGTCTTGGCGACCAGTTCTCGGCTATCGCCGAGCGCTACCAGCAGATGAAGGACCAGCAGGACGCGTTCGACGCCGAACTGGCGCGGCGGCGGTTCACCAGCCGGATCGGGCAAGCCGAAGACGAGGTGGCGGCCAACGCCCCGGCTGACGGCGCCGGCCTGCATGAGGCCATGTACGGCCAGGTCAATCCGCGCGACGGCCGGGTGGTCAAAACAGGCCTGTTCGACAGGCTGTTCGGCGATGCCTTGCCTGATATGCCCGAAAGCCAGCGTGCTGGTTTCGCCAGGCAGAAGGAGACGATGCGCGCGATTGGCGCACGGCGCATGGCGCAGCGGCAGCTCCAGCGCCGTGACGAGTATGAGTTGGCCGAGTGGACCAAGGTCGACACCATGTCCACGGGTTCCATCGCACAGGGCGACCCGAACGACGCCGAGACATTCGAGGCGATCCGGCAGAGCGGCTTCGACCTGATCGCCAAGATCGGCAACTCGATCATTCGGCAAACAGCCGAGGCCACCTGGCGCACCAACACGGCCAAGGCGCTGGTCCAGGCAATGATTGCCCAGGATCCGAAGCGGGCGGCTGAGATGCTGGGTGCGGGGCGGGCTGGCAGCCGGATCAAAGATGATACGGCCGAGGCGGTTGGTGGCCCACAGGCAAATACCACAAGTTTTGTGGCGCCAAGAGACGATCGCCTTGGCGAGCCGACGCCATATGAGCGAGCGGTGCAGGTTGTCCGGGACGACATCCCGCCTGAAGACAGGCCAGCGTTGGCCCAGAAAGCGCGGACCGCTGAGATCGCACGGCAGGTCGAAACACGAACCAACATCGGCCTCGCCGAACAGAATGCGCCAAGCTCCATCAGGGAAACTGGAACCTATTCCGGCCCCGTGCAGACTCCGGAGCAGTTCATCGCTCTCTACGGCGCCACCGAAGGCGTCAGGCGCTTCCAAGCCTTCAGCCAAGCAATGGATGTCAGTCGGCAATTCTACAGCATGCGTGGCATGTCGAATGAGGCCGTTTTGGCCAGAGTCAAAGAGTCCTCGCCCAAGGCCGATAGTGCTACGCCGGAAGCGGACAGCGCGCGTCATGAAGTAATAGCCACGGCCGCCGACCTCACGCTCAAAGAGAGGCAGGGCGATCCGGGTGGCTATGTACGTAAGACGTTCGCGAATCTCGATGCGGCTTGGAACAATCTTTCGACGCCGGAAGACTATCAGGCAGCCATCATCGGCTCGATCGCCGCTCAGCAGCAACTGGGCTTCGAGAAGATTCAACCGCTGCCCAATTCCGTGGCGGGAGGCGTCGTCGACGGACTCAAAAACGGAACAAACCCGCAAGATCCCGCCCTAAACAACCTCTTTGCTGCACTGCCTACCGAAGCTGCCCAAAAGGCAATGCTAGACCACCTAATTCGGACAAGTGCAGCGCAGACAGAGAGAAGCCTAGCTGATCGAACACGTCGCGATTGGATAGTCGACCCCGAAATGCTGCTCGATCTGCGCCAAGCAGCCGAGTTGGGTCTGCGGGACTCGCATGTAGAAGTCACGAATTACATTCCTACGCCCCAAGATAAGCTTGGCTACCTTATCGCCGGCGATAGTAAGCCAAGCAGCGTGCGGCGTAAACTGGCGCGGATGCTGGTTGGCTCCGAGGGAGCCGGCGAGCAGGGCATCTCGCTGCTCGGCATTGCGCCCATGGTCGCGGCCGATAAGGCTGTTGCGTCCGCGATGTCTGGCAACGTCGGCGACACCATTCTCAATGTCTTAGGAACGCTCCCCACCGAGAAATTGGTATCCGTCGGCCTGCAACAAGCCGGCAAGATTGCGGGGCCTTTGGTTAAGGAACTCTCGCAGGTCTTGAGGCGGTCCGACGACCTAGCGGAGGGGGCCGAGGCGCTTGTTCGCAGAAGCAGCGGCAAGCTCGCCGACTCGACGGAGGACGCTCTTTCTGAAGGAGCGGATCTTTACAAAGGCGTAGACGACTTACCTACACCCGGGTCCGAACCGCTGACAGAAGAAGCAGGCGACGGCGCTAGTCGAGGGCCGACCGGTCAATTCTATAGTGTGGTGTTCGAGACAGAGATAGATTCTGCATTATATCCGAACGTTTCGCGCCCACGCCATTTCCAGGCGGCCAACGAAGCCCTGCTGGTGCTAATGGAAAGAGAGCCGGATTTCGCGAAAGCTCTGCAAGATGCGGGAATTAACCTCCAGCGGACAAAGAGGGGGCTCGTTCCCCGAAGAGCGCCCCCCGGCTACACTTGGCACCACGACACAAAAGCCGGTGTGATGCAACTTGTCCCTAGATCGCAGCATGATCCTGGGACTATCTTTCAGAAAGCATTGCACCCGAATCGTCGAGGAGGATTTTCTTTATGGGGAAAATAATCAAGTTGTTGGATATTGTTGGACGGTTGTCGGACTTTGACGAGGATGACACGATTTATGTGGCGGAGCCTTGGACTGAAGATTCCAATGCAATGGTTGCGACCGCACCCGACGATAGCACGGTGCCTCCGAAGGCGGCAGCCAAAGCGGGGCTTACATATTTCATCGAGATATTCATTGCGATTGAATTTACCGAGGCCTGGGTAGCTTCACTGAAGGAAAAGCCCAGCCTGTCGGCTATCTGCCAAAGACTCATCGAATACGCCACCAATGATGCGTGAGGGGAAACATGGCGACTAACCCACGTTACGATGGACAGCCGCTGCTTAGGCTGCTGGAGCTTTATGTGCTCTGGGCCATTGGAGAACTTTCTCAAGAGTCGGAGGGTGGCTTGAAAAAGATGGCCCCCAAACTGCAATCTATCTATGGCGGCGACGGACAATGGCATGATGCAGTTGCCCAAGCCATGCACATGCCCGAGGGAATGCCGGCAGCAATCCGGGATATGTGGGCAAAGAATCTCGAAATCGCCCGTGTCAATAATGTAACGCTTACGCCCCAGCAATTTGCCAAGATGTTCGTGGACAACAACTTCGCAGGTTGAACGCTGTTTTCTGATTGGAATTGCGGTGCTGGCTGGCGTTCTACGGCGCCCCCCTCGTCCTGCCCGACATCTCCCCGGAGGGGGATTACGGTGACGATGCACTTTTATGAATTCTATCGATACGGATCGGAGTGAAATCTAGACAAAGAAAATAGTGCAAGAGCACGACTCGCCAAATGTAGGCAGCCCCGAAGCAAGAGCCTGGGCGCGAAATTATCTAAAAGATCGATAGTGCGTGCGAAAAGCGCGGCAACTGGGTTGCTGACCGAGGCGAAAAGGCTGATGCCGACCTTGTGCTGCAGTTACGGTGACAGCGCACTTTTATCGGTCCCACCCATGTGACGGGGGTTAACCTCCCGACGCGCCCACGCCCCAAAATCAGACCCTTTTCACAGCCTCGCTTGCGCGGGGCTTTTTTCATGGAGCAAGCCTTATGGCCCGACCTGCAACCGCCGCCGTTCGCCTGTTGACCGGCGAGCGCGAACCCGTGCGCCTGGCAACGACGGCGAACCTGGAGACGATCGTCATCGACGGCGTTGCTTGGATCCAGGGCCTCAAAATGGTTGACGGCGTCCAGACAGCGACCGGCGACCGGGTGCTGGTCAAGGATCAGGCGGACGCCAGGCTGAACGGCATCTATACGGCCTCGGAAGGCTACTGGTACCGCGCCGCCGATGCGCGCACGGGGCGCACCATGCAGAAGGGAACGACGGTGCATGTCCAGGAGGGCACGGCTTCGGCCGCTTTCGTCTATGCCTTCCAGACAGTGAGCCCCGTGATCGGTGCCGACGACATTGTGCTGTCGTTTTACCAGTCCGACGACACCGTCGGCGATATCCAGGCAGCCGCGCAAGGCATCATCGACCGGGCCCAGGCCGCGGCGGACGTGGCGACGGGCGCCATGACGACGGTGCTCGATCCGCAATTCGCTACGCTCGCAGCCGCCCAGGCGTTTTCCCCGCCGATCGCCCCGACATACATCCGCACAGCCTTCTACGACAGTCACCAGGTAGCAGGCAGCGGCGCGATTTATCAGAAGAACGGAACGAGTGCCGGGGATCTGGTGATCATGCTGGCCGACCATGCGACGATTGTTGGCTATTCGCTGTCGGGCACTCCCACGGCGACCCAAAAAGGAGCGCGCAAAGACAACGTCAATGACGACGGCCCGGCGGTCCAGGCTGCTTACAATCTGGCGATCGGGGGCGTCGACCTTCCTGCTGGGACCTATAGGATGGTTCCCGGTCCTGTCTCACCCTTCACGCTCGCCGGACAACCCACAAATAACATCTATCGGGCAGTTGCGCTGACGGTGGACAATGTGGCGATCACCGGGCGCGAGGCGGTGCTTCACGGCGTGAGCCGCCCTGGCGTCAGCGCAAATGATGTTCAGCCGGTGTTCTCGACCGATATGAATATGGCGGTTGGAACGCGGAAGAACATCACCTTTGACGGCGTTACCTTCGATAGCGTCAACGATGCCGATGCAATTAACAGCAACCAGCGGCTTGCCTACGTGGTAGGCGTCGATGGGTTGCGATACCTGGATACAATCGGCCGTTCCAGCGGGGGGCGGCGCGGCTACTATTCCCACATTCAAAACTGCAAAAACGTCCAGATCAATGGGCATTTTCACCAAAAAATGACAGGTGGCTTCAATGTCCGCTACGTCGATAGCCTTGTGATTACGAACTTCATTTTTGATGATTTCTCAGAGGCGATCGATCTCGACGGGACAAGCAAGCGCGTCGTCATCCGAAATGGCGTTTTCAAGTCGACGTCTCGTCTGAACCAGTGCATTGACGTCAACGATCAGGTTGATGCCTCGATTGGCGACTTCTCTGTCTTCAATGTTGGCAATATCGCCACGATAAACTACAAAACCACGACACCGGAGATTTTCGCCGATTACGTCGCCGGAAACCCGGTCAGAAACTACCAACTTTCCAAGCGCATCCTTATCAGCAATATTTCCGGTTCAGCGGTCGGCACGACGGCCGCTCCCGTTTTCTACATCGGCTGGGATTGGGCGGCTGGCGGCCACCCAGGCGCTGGTCCAGTGCAGGACATCACGCTTGAAAACATCACGCTCGATGACCACAGTTATTTTTGGATACGCGAAGGCATCAACGTCAAGCTCAAGGACATTACATCCTACCGTGCGATTTGCGGGTTCAACCATGCTCTCACCTGTTTTTCAGCGGTGGGGAATGGCGATCAAATCGGGTGGTCAGACCTCGACATAGATATCGATGGCCTGCGCATTGAGGCCTCCGACAAAGGTGGCATTAGCATTCAGTCGGCGTCTCGTGTGAAAGTGCGACGCCTGGTGACGCGCGGCAACAACACGGCTGGTGGCACTCAAACTGATCTGACCATTACAAATCTCGGCGAGCTGGCCGCGCCTCAGTTGATGATTGTGACATCGAAGGCGATGTGATCTTGAACGGAGACAGCACTGCCATCCCTGCTTGGGCTCCCGACACTATCTACAAGCGCAACGCTCTTGTGACAAACGGCGGCAACGTCTACCGCGCCACAGCCGAAGGTCGGTCGGCGGGCAGTGGCGGGCCGGCCGGAACGGCGCTGTCGGTGACGGACGACGGCTCAGCTTCAATTGCCGCGTGGGCGGTATCGACTGCCTATGCGGTCGACAATGTGGTCTCGCACGGTGGTGCCTTCTTTATCTGCGTAGGGGCGGGCATCTCGGCGGCGGCAGGAGGACCTGCGGGGACCGATAATCGCATTTTCGACGGAACGATCATCTGGCGCCCCATACAGGGCGCGGTGAAATGGCAGTATCAGCTTTACCCCTATGCGATCATGTGGGGGAAAAACAACAAGGTCCGTGGAACTGTGACGGTGCAGGGTGATGCGCAGAAATACATCTTCGCCGAAAGTATTGCGGCGCAACTTGACGATTACGCCGCGACTGGCACGATAAACAAGAGCGTGTTTGTTGCCCGCCGTCGCGGTCGCATCGTTCGCGCCAGCTACCAAACTACAGCCGACGTCGCAGCCGACGCAGTCAACTACCGCAACTTGATCGTTCGCCGCTTTCGCGGCGGGATCTCCACAAACGTTTCCACTATTGATACCACAGCAGTCGGGCTGACAGCCTTTGTCACGCGCGACGGTGGAGTAGCCAGCAACTCCGCTGGCGCTGATCTCGAGCCCGGCGACGTTGTCATAGTAAATTCAAACTCCGCCGGCGCCGGGCGGGTGCTTGCCGGTGTCGCTGTTACTATCGATTTCATGGAGTTTTGACTGGCCCCTGCGTCGCATCGATACAGGATCCGCGCACCTACTGCGCGAGCGTCCGAGCTGCATTTATATGCCAGGGGCGATCCTATGATTGCACTTTGAAGTGGGGGACGACCACAAATACAGACAATAGAAAGCGCTCGGGCCGCCAGCACCACAAGGGACCGCTACAGTTCGCGCACCATCTGCGGCTCCTCATCGATGCGGAGTCGTCCCCAGGTTCTCTTTCGATTGTGAATTTCTCATGATTCGGCGCCGTGCGCGCATCGCCATGACAAGTCTCGAAGGCGCCGCCGCGCAGTCAGCTAGCGGCTATGCCGCCGGCCTTACCCCTCTCAGCCTCGCTTTCGCGAGGCTTTTCCATGGAGCAAGCCAGCATGGCCCGATCTTCAGCCGCCGCCGTTCGCCTTCTGACCGGCGAGCGCGAACCCGTTCGTCTGGCGACGACCGCCAGCATTGCGTTTTTCGGCCTTCAGACCATCGACGGGGTGGCGACGGAGGTGGGCGACCGCGTGCTGGTCAAGGACCAGGCCGACCAGACGCAAAACGGTATCTATACGGTAAGCGAAGGCCGATGGTTCCGCGCCGCCGATGCCCGCACCGGGCGCACCATGCAGAAGGGAACGACGGTGCATGTCCAGCAGGGCAACGCCTCGGCCGATTTCGTCTTTGCCTTCCAGACGCTGAACCCTGTGATCGGAACCGATGACATTGTGCTGTCGTTCTACCAGTCCGACGACACCGTCGGGGATATCCAGGCAGCCGCGCAAGGCATCATCGACCAGGCACAGGCCGCTGCGGACGTAGCGACGGGCGCCATGACAACCTTGCTCGATCCGCAATTCGCGACCAAGGCGACGGCGGAGGCCTATTCGCCGCCGATAGCACCCACATACATCCGCACCGCCTTCTACGACAGCTCTCAGGTGGCAGGCAGCGGCGCTGTGTACCGCAAGAATGGAACGAATGCCGGGGATTTGGTGATCACGCTGAGCGATGGCATGATGAAGACGGGCTGTACTCTCGCCTCAACCCCGGTGACGGCATCAATGCTCGGGGCGCGTGGTGGCGGTGCGAATGCCACGGCTGCAATAGGTGCACTGCTCGCGGGCAGCTATCCGCATGTGCTGATTGACGGCTCCTACCAGACCGACGGCAACCACACGATCTCGACAGCGAAGAAGCGCGTCGAATGCCTGGGCGGCTCTGCCCTGATCCTGCGCGCGCCAGTCGGTACCGTTACCGGCCACCATCCCGTCATCGATATCGCCGCCGATGACGTCCTGATAGACGGGGGCCTCACGATCGATGGTGGATCACATGCCGGCTACCAGGCTTCTATCGGTATTCGCGTCGGCCTCTCCACTGGTGCACGCCGGAAGCGGCCGACAATTCGTGGCGTGAAAGTCCGCAATCTTGGCCTTGCCGGCGTGATGGCGCTCTGTGTCGACAGCCCGACGATTGAGGACATTGACGGCTATAACATCGTCACGCCAACCGGCGGCGAGTTTGGCGACACGGTTTACGTGGCCGGCGTCCGTAAGCCGATCGTGCGCAACATCCGGTCGGCGAAGTGCAAACGCGACGGCGTCGTGTTGACCTATACGGGGAATCTAAACACCACCGACGTGTTGGTCGACGGGGTTTTCGCAGATGCACATCTCGACAGCCCCTCCGCCGGTGTCTGGGTGGAGATGACCGGTGCGCGAGATCCACGAGGGATCATAACCAACGTGGTGGCGAATGACTGTCTGGTTGGCATAGCCGCGACTGACGCCAACAGCGAGATCGTCATTTCGAATGTCAAGGCAATCGGCAACCGGCTCTCCGGTAGTTCTGCCGGTAACGTCTTCGGCGTTCAGATTCAGTCGGGCCGGCTCGATAACTGGTACGTCGATCGCTACAACACCGCTCTGCAATTGGAGCCAAACGGCGAATATCAGTTCGCCCTCAGCTCGCAAGTTGGATCGTTTGCGACTGGCGAAACGGTCAGCGGCGGCACCTCTGGCTCGACCGGAACCCTGCGGTTCCAACATTTTGAAATCGTCATCACCGGTTCAACCGTCGACTATGAACTCGGTGAGACGGTGACTGGCGGTTCATCCGGCGCGACGGGCATCTTGGTCGACTTCTTTGCCAACGTGCTGAGGGTCTTGCCGGTAAGCGGGACATTTCAGGCCGCTGAAACAATCACTGGAGGCATCTCTGCGGTTGCCAAAACGGCAAACAGCGCGACCC
The DNA here is from genome assembly GCF_040324155.1 of Mesorhizobium sp. M0011. Classification (NCBI taxonomy): domain Bacteria; kingdom Pseudomonadati; phylum Pseudomonadota; class Alphaproteobacteria; order Hyphomicrobiales; family Phyllobacteriaceae; genus Mesorhizobium; species Mesorhizobium sp. M0011. Next base: position 28,730 of record NZ_JAMYVQ010000024.1, read on the forward strand.
GGCGCATCTATGTGCGCGGTTCGGCCGGCATCTTTCCAGCTGGCGAGACAATCAGGGGCGGAACGTCAGGTGCCACAGCTGTAATCGCCGCGCCCTACCAGACGCCTCTTGCGATCGGCCCGGGCACGTTGATGAACTGCTCGACCGACGCCATTGTCGTTGCGAACGTCGTGACACCGGCGAGCCTTAGCCTTTCTAGCATCAGGGGAAACACCCAGTCGCATGGTATCCGGTTCAACCTTTCCGTGGGCCAGCGGCTGCGCAAAGCCAGTCTCAGGGACATCGCCCTGAAGAACTCTACCGCCATTGGCGTTGCCTTTCGGGTGACCACCGGCGGCGCGATAGACGAAATGCTGGTCGATGGTTTCGACATGTCGGAATGGGTTGGCGATGGCACCGGCAGTTCCATCACGGCCGGCACCGTGACTAGGTTTATTGGCGGCAACAATCCCGGTCTGCAGGGGACGTCGAGTGTGCCGATCAATCTGACCGTCAACACGACGCTGTCTGGGCTTCACAACCGGGCACTCTGCCACAACAACGGCGCCGGCGCGACGTGGACACATACGCTGCCGCCTGCCGTGCCTGGCCTTCGGATCGGCTTTGCCGGAGTACACGCAACCCATGTCATGAACATCAAGCCCAACGGGACGGATACGATCAAGGGCGGCGGTGCAGGAAAATATCTCATTCTCGATCCCGGCGAGCGCGTAACACTGGAGGCCTATACGGTAGGACTGTGGGTTGTCAGTTCGGCTATCGGCTGGTTAGGGGATTTCGAAGCCTAGGATGAATTCGCAACTTTGCGTAAGGGTACTGCGTCATGCCTAAGTTGATCGTTGCGAGGATGACGAAAACTAGAGGATACGTCAGCTTCAATTTTGTGGCCAACAACACAACCGACAGGCCAATGCCCAAGAGCGGCAAGCTCGACAAATACATGGCAATCCCTACAACTGCCCATAAGCCGTATCGGAGCAGAAAGTCGAGGCCAACGCCGAGATAGCCAAATGTGAAGAACATCGGTATCTGACTTTCGCTTAGGCCAAACAGCGTTATCCGCTGGTAGGAAAATGCCCACTCCATCATCTGATCGTGCTGCGTGCCCTCGATATAGAGTTGCGATCTTGTTTCAAGAGTCAGCAACGCCCAATATATGATGATTGAAAGCAGCGCTATACCGACGGCGGCCACAAGAAGTCTCCATCTTCGAGCAGCAAAAAATTGGTGGAGCCCAACAACTCCGCAGAACATTGCGACGAACATCATGCCGCCAAGCGACATCGTCGCGATCGCTGAAAGAATGCCTAAAATTGATACCTTGGAGAGCTTGCGCGAAAGGGCGTACTCGCCAGCAAGCAGGCTTGCGATCATAGTCGAATGGGTGCCTGGTTCATTCGACAAGCCTGCAAAGCGCGGCACTCTGCCGACAGCAAGCTCAAGTCCTTTCTTACTCATGACCGTCTGGTCACCAAGGCCAAGACTTGCAAGCGGGTCAAAATAAGTTCGGAACGCCGCGAAATAGAAAATCTGGAACAGGACCATAAGCGCGTGCGCAGCGATCGCCCATCGCAAACCAACCAACAAAGGGCGACTATCTTTGGCAAAGCAAGCTGGAACGAGGATGAGAGCCAAGCTGCTGCCAATAGTGCCTAGGACTGCTTTGGTGCCGCCCCCTTCGGTGAAAGTTCCGCACATCCCGACTAGTAGGAAAGCAACGATCCAAAAAGCACTCGCCTTGACCGGCGCACTTAATAGAGGGATCAGCATGAGAAGCCCGAGGTAGCAAAAGGCGGCCACCCCGAATTGAGACAGGTAGACACTTTGCAGACTCATTGCGATGACGGCAGCGGCGGCGTAAATTGTCTTAAGTTTGTCAGCAAAAGTTGACTGCCTATCGATTGTAATACTTTTTGTTTTTGTGTAATAGTGCGACATCGTGCTAGCAGGACTTGTAGACAGGGATCGTCCCGCAAAGGAATCCGGATTCTGTCAACGCCGTTGCTAAGTCAAGCGCCCCGTCAATCTTGCATTGCGCTACGATAAATCTACCCAAGGTTGCCACCGTCTTCCCATCGCATGGGGTGCCGCCGCCAACAGGCTTACATTTCACATAGGCATTTTCATAAGAAAGCCTAACGCTATGGGCTACTTTTTCCGCAGACGTCGTACCTGATGGCCTAACTCCACAGAGAACAATGGAAGTGCCATCCACCTCGAACGAATTAGCGGTGAGCACGGTCAGTCGACCTTTGATGTCCTTTATTTCTGCCAGCTTCGGCACGGCTTTGGGAACCTTGGGAGTGGCGAATGCTAGGACGCCGATAGTCATGACCGCTCCAAGTCCGACGGCAATGGCAATGAAAGCAATTGGTCTCACGGCTGTCTCACCTCGAATCGGCTATCACTGCGCCTTTATAAACGCGATTGTTCCCCCAGTTCGGCCAAACTCTGTAAATCCACGCCTGGTTATGTTCCGCTCCAACTCCAGCGCTTCGGCAGGGCCGGTCAATTTGGGGTGGAACTCGATGATGAGTTTTTCAAATAACTCAAAATGGTTTGGCGGAATGCTCGTTTCAGCGCCTTCGATATCCATGATCAAGACGGTTGGTCTAAACGGCAGGTCTGAAACGATTGTCGGGATTGAGAGCATAGGTATTGTGAGTCGTTCGGCTTCGTTGTCTCGACGCAACGCGCTGGATGACCAGAAATTTCGGCTGATACCGAAGCTGATAGAACCGTCGGCCGGACCTACAGCGACGGTCCTAAGAACGGGCAAGCTTATCCCATTGAGGCGAAAGTTCTCGCGGATGGATGCCTCTAGGCGAGGGTTTGCTTCGACCATGCAGTAATCATCGATGCCGATGTCGATCATGCAGTTCAACGCCATGAAGCCGATCGCGCTGCCGGCCTCCAGAACCTTGTCGTGGTGGCTCAAAAAGCGCGAAGCCAGAGCCGCATCTTGATCCTCGTAACCTCTGGCCATCACGTACCGCATGCGGCGGGAGACGCCATCCAAAGACAGGGCGATGTTCCGGACTGTTACCGTTCTTCTGCCGGCGGTAAGAATTTCAAAGCCAATATCGCGCACGTTCCGTATAGCTTCCAAGATCATCTCGGTTCCTTACGAGCTGGAATCAGCAGCCGAAAGTAAACGCGCCGGCCCAACTTCTGGCAAGGTGCATGACTCATATCCACGGCTTGCCCGGTTCATGGTTTTCTCCGACTGCGGACTTCCTGATCATCGCATCACTCTGCAGCGCCCTGCGTTTTTCCCGCCTCGCATTTCCTCGACCGTGAAGTTCCTCCACGGTCTCCCCGACCATAGTTCAATCATCAAAGGAAACACCATGGACCGCAACTTCGCTCGGGCGCTTGCGCTTGTTCTCAAATCGGAAGGCGGGTGGTCGGACAATCCGGCTGACCCCGGCGGCGCCACCATGAAGGGCATGACGCTTGCCAGCTTCCGCCGCTATGTGAAGGCCGACGCGACGAAGGCGGATCTGCGTGCGATCAGCGACGCGCAGGTCGCCACCGTTTATCGCCGCTTCTACTGGGACGCTGTGCTCGGCGCCGAATTGCCCGATGGCGTCGACCATGCGGTGTTCGATTTCGCCGTCAACAGCGGGCCTGGCCGGGCGGCCAAATATTTGCAGGCGGCCGTCGGCGTTGCGCAGGACGGGCGGATCGGACCGGTCACCGTCGCGGCGGCCAAGGCAAAGCCGGCCGGCGTCACCATCGATGCGCTTTGCGATGCGCGGCTGGCGTTCCTCAAGCGGTTGCCGACATGGGCAACATTCGGGCGCGGCTGGTCCGATCGTGTCAGGTCGGTGCGGGTTCAGGCCCTGCTGATGTCGGCGCAGGGCCCCGCGGCACCGGTGGCCGCGCCGGCGTCGCCCAGGTTTGAGACATCGGCTGATGTGATGCCGGCGACCCAGCCCGTGCAGCCGGCATCCGGCGGCAAGACGGCTGCCGCGGCCGGCATCCTCGTTCTCATGGCCGGAGCGCTCGCGGCCTTCCGGCATCGGGTCGCCGATTTTTTCGGGGGCCTGTTTCAATGACATGGTTCAACACCAATGCGCTGCACAATCTCCTCAACACGCTGATCGCCATCATCTGCGGCGGCGCGCTCGCCGGCTTCGACTGGACGCTGCTCGGGGTGAGCGACCGCACCGCGCTTCAGATCAGCGGCGCCATTGCCCTTGCCAAGATCATCATCAACGCGGTGCGTGACGGGCCGCGCGGCATGGTCGCGCCGCCGGCCAAGGAGACATGAGATGGGAACACTCGCCCTCGCGCTGCTTGGCCAGGCCTGGCCGTATCTTCTGGCAATGGGCGCCGCGCTTGCCGGTGTCTGGACCGCCTATGCCAAGGGCAAGGCCAGCCAGAAGGCCAGGCAGGATGCCGCCGACGCAGCGGCGCGCACCGAAGCCCAGAAGATCGACGATGCCGTCGCCGGCCGGGCGCCGGACGACAACAGGGGGAGGCTGGCCAGATGGTCAAAATCATAGCGCTCTCGCTCCTGCTGGCCGGCTGCACCAAATCAGGCGGGTCGTTCTGCGCGGCCGGGCATCCCCTCCGGCCGACAAGGGCAGAGGCGGCGACCCTTTCCGATGCGTCGGTGGCGGCGATCCTGGCTCACAACGAAAAGGGCCAGAAACTTTGCGGCTGGAGGCCATGATGAACGATCTTTTCGACCTGCTCGGCATCAAGGGACCGGTCGTGGCGGCGGGTCTCGCCGGCGGCGTTCTGCGCGCGCTGTCGCGGCATCGCTACAAGCTGCGCGAAATGGTGGCCTCGCCGATCTGCGGCGCACTTGCGGCGGCCTACCTGACGCTACCGGCGGTTTCCTACGCCAGGATCGCCGGCCTGCCGATGCCCGATCCCGCCGACGACACCACCACGCTGGCGGCTGCCTTCCTGATCGGCGTCTGCGCCATGTGGATTTCGGACGTGCTGTTCGACTTTGTGGTGCGGAGATTCAAGCCGGGGGTGGAGGAGTAGCTATTGGCACCGCGTCGTCTGTTGGCTACTGCCTCGGAATTACCGAGGCAGGCAACCTGGCGCGGCGCTGCTCTCATTTCCAGAAACGACCGCTGCCCGCTTCGGCTCACGCCGGGGCGGCTTTTTTGTATTTCCGATCGGCTATTGCTGAGCGGCATTCGATCTGACCGGTCTCGTCATCGCCCGTTGTCACAAGCAAGTTAATCATGTCGGTTATGCATAATGATTATTGTTAATTTTTGATTGATGTACTGAAACTAGATAAAGACTTGAGCGGATGAAGTGTTCATATATTGTTAAACAAGAGGTAGACCACAGAAGACGGAAGCCATCTCCATCATCAAACGGGAGTAGCTTTCATGAACAAGTTCACTGTTATTTTAGCCGCTGTTGCAGTTGCATCGTCCGTTGGAGCCGCCGAGGCAGGTTGTGGGTGCGGAGGTTCGGGCGGCTGGGGAGGCAATTCGGGCAGCCTGATCAATGTTTCGCCATCCATCGACCTTGGCAAGATCACCGCGCTGAACGACGTGCTCAGCGGCAACAACATCCTGAGCGGCAATGTCGTCTCAGGCATTCTGAACGGCAACAAGACCAACATCGTCGGTGGCGTTCTGAGCGGGCTCGGCGTCAACCTGCTGGGCGGCAACAGCTACAGGCTGGGCAAGCGCCACTAGTTCGGCGCTGCATTCCAATCATCGAAGACAACCCAAAATAGCCCGTTCCGGTTCGCCGGGCGGGCTATTTTCGCGTGTCGGGCCGATCAAGCGAGGATGTTGACCGCGCGTGCCGCGACCAGCGCGATGGTCAGCAGCGAGATCATGGCCTCGGCCATCATCAGCAGCTTGGCGCGCTGGGAGAGTGGCAAGGTATCGGTGGGCGAAAATGCGGTCGCATTGGTGAAGGCGAGGAAGAAATAATCGACGAAGCCGGGCAGCCAATCTCGAAGCTCACGGTCGTTCAACGTCATCTGCGCGAACAGGAAATCGGCCTGTGCGAGCTTGACGAGGCCGCAGGTCGGCGGACCGCCGCGGTCGGTGCTCCAGAACCACAAGGCAAACACGATGACGTTGGTAACCCAGATGTTGAGTGCGTCGATCAGCAGCGTCGTACCGCTGTTGCCGGCATGGCCCTCCAGCAAGGCACGCACCAGCAGGACCAGCGAACCGCAATTCATGATGCTGATGATGGCGGTCATGGTCAGGGCTGTTCTGCGGATCATGACCCGAAACTGGCCGATCGCATGCCACTCGTGGTCCTCGACCGCCTTTCGGGTGGCGGCCTGTGTCCAGGCGGTGGCCACCGACAAGGGCAGCAGCAGGGCCGCCTCCAGCGCGGGCGCCACCCAGCGCGGCCCGAATGAGAGATTGTTGATGACCAGAAGCTGCAGGCAGATGATGACGAGAACGGCCGCACGGGCCATCCAGAAATCGAGCGCACGGTAATGAATGACGGCATGGTGGTGGCGCATTTTTCAAATCCTGGATGCTTTTTTGGGGACGGGAGCCGGTCAGGCGTAGGCGACACCTGCCGCGATCACGCCCAAGGCGCCATGCCCGGCATGTTCAGGGTGCTGCGGGATGGCGTGTTCCATTGTTGTCTTGCTGGCATGTGATGACGGGAGAGGCGGCATGGTGGCGCGAAACTCTGCCTCAATCTTGGTTTTGCCATGGTCGGCCAAGTATACATTTTCGTAAGCTTCAAGTTCTGGGCTGTTCGTAAAACCGTCCGGTGTGATTTATCCACCGCATGACGCGAATCGACGAACCCATGAACGGTTGGCTGCCGGTCGGCAGTTCTGTTCCAGGCGACTGGCGGCAGTCGTCGATCTGGCCGGGTCTGATGCGCTATCCAGAAGCCGGCCTGGCGCTTTTATGCCTGACGCAGATCCTGTGCTGGACCGTGGTTCCGGCGCTTGTCGATGCCGCCCCGCCCGGCGATGTCGTCGAGAGCTTCATGTGGGGCCGCGAATGGGTGCTTTTGACCTACAAGCATCCGCAGCTCCCCGGCTGGCTGCTCGAGATCAGCCATCTTCTGACCGGATCGTTCCGCTGGCCGCAATATCTGCTCGCCCAGCTTGTCGTCTCGGCGACCTTCGTCTTCGTCTACCTGCTGGCCCGCGACATGCTCGGGAGAACCCGCGCGCTGGCCGCCGTGCTTTTGATGCCGTCATTGTATTTCTTCGGCTGGCCGACACCGCAGTTCAATCATGATTACGCGCAGATGCCCTTCTGGGCCGCAATCTGCTGGCTGCTGTGGCGTGCGGGCCGTGGCGGTGGGCCGGGCTGGTGGCTGCCGCTCGGACTGGTGTCGGGCGTCGGGCTCTATGCCAAGTTTTCCACCGGGTTGCTGTTGCTCTTCGGGGCGATCTGGCTGTTGTCGGACACACGGGCACGCAACCGGCTCGCCACGCCCTGGCCCTGGCTTGGGCTCGCGGTTTTCCTCGCCGTCGCCGCGCCGCTGGCCGTCCAGCTCTACCGCATCGATTTCCTGCCGCTGACCTATGTCGCCGGCCGCGATGAATGGGTGTTGGTCCACCGCGCCCGCCTTTACTATATCGGTGTCCAAATGGCGGGGCTCTGCGGCTTATTGCTGGTGCTGGCGATATCGGGGCTGTTGCGGCGTTCGCCCGCGCCGGAACAGCCCATCGAGCGCGGCGCGCTGGCCTATCTCGTGTGGATGGGGCTTGGTCCGGCGGTGCTTGTCATGGTGGCTTCGCTGTTCACCGGCGCCGGCGAGGCGTGGGGCGCGCCGATGTACAATCTGGTCGGCGTTGTGGCGCTCGCCTTGCTGGGTCATCGGCTCGGCGCCGTCGAACTGCGACGGCTGGCGATCTGCGCGTTCGCCTGCATCCTCGGCATGTCCGGTGCCTATGCGGGCATCCGCTGGACGAGTTGCAATTTGCGCGGGCGCATGGATGCCGTCTGCTGGCCAGCGCGGCAGATTTCGGACGAAGCCGAGGCGGTCTGGCACGCGGCGGTGCCCGGTCGGCTCGACATCGTCGGCGGCGATACCCGCATCGCGTTGCTGGCGGGCCTCAACGCCTATGACAAGCCGTCGATCTTCACCGACCTCGACATGCGGCTCGCCCCCTGGATCACCAGCCAGCGGCTGCGCGATCACGGCATGCTCCTGGTCTGGCCCGGGAGCGGCGTGCCACCTCGGCTGCTGGCGTGGCTGGGCAACATCCCCGCCAAGACCGTTCTTTTCGACTGGTCGCTCAGGGCACCACCGGTGGCGATCAGCTTTGCCGCCATTCCGCCTGGCATGAAGCTACCGGGTTTGATCGACAGGCTCGCCCAAACGAGCAACTGAAGTAGATCCACCGCGTCCGCTGGACGAAGCAGGTGACAATGCCCATTTATGGCGAGACCACTTGCTTTTACGCAATTCCAGACGGAAAACCGCTACACACTTTTCCTGGAATTGCTTTTGAGGAGACGTGACATGGCGACTTCGACCGAACGTGCAGTCCTTGCCGGCGGCTGTTTCTGGGGCATGCAGGATTTGATACGGCGCTATCCAGGCGTCATCTCCACCCGCGTCGGCTACAGCGGCGGCGACGTGCCCAACGCCACCTATCGCAACCATGGCAGCCACGCCGAAGCGATCGAGATCAATTTCGATCCGGCCATCATAAGCTATCGCACGCTGCTGGAACGCTTTTTCCAGATCCACGATCCGACGACGCGCAACCGCCAGGGCAACGATGTCGGGACGAGTTATCGCTCGGCGATCTATTACACCAGCGACGAACAGAAGCGCGTCGCCGAGGACACCATCGCCGATGTCGATGCCTCGGGCCTGTGGCCGGGCAAGGTTGTCACCGAAGTCGCACCCGTTGGTCCATTCTGGGAAGCCGAGCCCGAGCATCAGGACTATCTGGAGAAATATCCCAACGGATACACCTGCCACTTCGTCAGGCCAGGCTGGAAGCTGCCGGTTCGCGAGACGGCGGTTTCGTAGATTTGCAACTGCGATTTGCCCTGCATTGCTGCTCGACGGTGTCGTCGAGCAGATCATCGCATCCAAACCCCTTTCGGTCAGCGCGGCTTGTCGCGTCGGTGAAGCCATCGAGCTTTCACCAATGTGCGAAAGCGCCCTTCGAACACCTTCGTCAACGGCGAATGCGGATGCGGTAGGCAAACACGGTCAGGCGGTTGACAGCCTGCCGTATCGCGGTCCAACTGCGCAGGAAGAGTTGATTTCGGGAGACGGGCCGTGAAAAAAGTTTACGAAAAACCAGTGTTTGTAAAACGCGAGCGTCTTTCGGTTGTCACTGCCTTGGCATCGCCTTCCACTCAGCCGACCTGACAAGCTCGCCCTGACCTGTCGGCCCGTTTGAGCCGCCGAAGATGAGGCCGATCGAATCGACCGATCACTCGGAGCCGATCACAGCCGTTTTTGTCCTCGATATCTCTAACTATACGGGGCCTCTGCTCGCCGGCTGGCTAGAGGCTGGAAATGCAATTGGCGCGATCATCGTGCCCGGGTTCCGGCGTCGTCCCACCGGTTTCAGCATTGGCAATTTCCGGCGAAGGCTTCAACGCAAGCTGCTGCTCAGGCGGTTTATCGGTAACACGCCTGTCAAGTTGATCGAATTTGGCCGCCCTTACGATTGGAATGCGCTTGGTCGGCAATTGTCTGACGTCCGCGCCGATGTGCTGGTCTGCTACACTTTGCCTGTCTTGATCCCTCAAGAGGTTCTTGGCCATTTTTCCAAAGGCGGGGTCAACCTCCACCCGGCGCTGCTCCCCGACTATCGAGGGCCCCACCCGATCCAGCGCTTGGCCGTGGACGGCCGGCATGCGGCTCATGGCGGCGTCACGCTCCACAAGATGTCCGCCGGTTTTGACGAGGGTGACATTCTCGGGCAGGTGCCGTTTTCCGAAGCTGACTGGACATCGAGAGAAGCCCTGGTCGACAGCACGGCAACCGCTATGCGGATTCTGGTGAGCGAGGCGGTGCCGACCTACTGCCGGGGGCTGTTGTCAGGAATGCCGCAGCCGAAAGGCGATTTCGTCTGGGCGCGGCTTCAGCCCAGCCACCTGATAATCTCGCCGGCCATGTCGGTCGAGCATGTTGTACGGCTATGGCATGTGCTTGGCCTTCTGCCAGGCATCTATTTTGAAATCGGAACGCGCAAAGTCAGGCTGGGATTCCAGATCAGAAGGCTGGGGCCCTGCACAGGAAAGGCTCCGGTCAGGCGGTGGGGAACAGTGGAATTTGATCTCGCCAACGGTCGGGTCCTGTATTTTACCTACGGTAGAGTGCTCAAACGGCTGCTCAATTCGAAACACCTATTTTCGCGCCCGCCCGCCGGGAGACCCGCTCCAGAAATCCGGCTGTTCGGCAAAGCGAGTGCTGCGGACCAGAAAAACGGATGAAGCCGCTGGGCGACGCCCAGCGGCTTCATCCGTTTGCGACGTGGTTACTTGCCACAATGATTATCGTTTACCGTTGGCGCCGTCGCGTTACCATCGGCGTCCGGCTGCGCGCCTTGCGGGTTGGTCGGGCAATTCCGATCCGCGTTCGAATTCATGTCCCCTACCGTGCCAGTCGTGCTGTTGGTCGTGCCCGGGTCGACAGTGTCCGGCTCGATCGTATTCGGGGAAGCCGGCGTGTTCGGCTCAACCGTCACCGACTTGCCGCTGCCGCTTCCATTTGCGTTGTTGCTGCCGGCGCTTTGCGCCATGGCTGACGTGGCCAGACCAATGGTGAGAACCGAAGCTGCGAGGATTTTCATGAACATGGTTTGTCTCCATTTCTGTGAAGTCGTCGCTTATTTTCTACGAAAGTGATCGCGTTGCGACTGTGGGGACAACCGGTCGCGGCGGCGAAGGTTCCCGACAAAATTCCGCTCAGGTACACCGTGACTGGCGCAATGCTTTTGGCGCAGTGCTCTGAAAAAACGGCTTTCCCTTGAACTCGAATGATGCTTTAAGGCGCACATCCACAGGGGTGCTCCGTACGGTCGGGGCTGAGACGGGGGCGGCAAGCCCACAGACCCTAGAAGCTGATCTGGGTAATACCAGCGGAGCGAGGCGGGCGATGTTTTCAGGCGCACAGATTTCCCTATACCCCATGACCGACGATTTCGTCGGTGTCATTCTTGGCGCGCTCGGTGCGCTCGATCCCTGGCGCGACAAGCTCAGGATCGAGACCGACGACATCTCGACCTTGCTGGTCGGGCCGCCCGAAGTGCTGTTTCCCGCCATGCGCGACCTCTTCGTGGCGGCGGCACGTAGCGGCAAACATTGGGTGTTGTCGGCCACCATCTCGCGCGGGTGCCCTGGCGAGCCGGATGATCCGATCTGCCGCTCCGATGCACTTGGCGGGCCTGTCGGGCCACTCGGCCCGCGCAAGGATGCGGCCATCGCGGCGGTGCGCAATGCTGCTGCCACCGGCCAGCCGGCGGCGGCGCAGTTCTCGCTCTATGTGATGGGCACCGACGACCACATGGACGAGATCTACGGCTGCATCGATTTTCTCAAGCAGTCCGGCGTCTATGAGCGTTCCAAGCATTTCTGCACGAAACTGCGCGGTGATGCCGGTGCGATCTTTTCGGCGCTGGACGAGGCCTTCTGCCGCTTCGGACCAGGCGCCGGCCACGTAACCCTCGACGTCACGGTCTCGGCCAACAGCCCGTCGGCTGTCTGAGCCAGCCGCGCTTTCGCGGCCGTCAAAGGTTATCTCCCGTGGTCTCATCATCAGTCGCTTCGCGCCCGATCGCGAGCTTTCTTGTCAAGGCAATGCCGGCCATGATCTCGGTCGGTTTGCTCCTAGTGGCGTGGGAGCTTTATGCCACCTATTCCGGCATCAGGCCGACGATAATGCCGGCGCCGTCGCGCGTTTTCGAGCAAGCGCTGCTCAATCGCCAGGCGCTGGCCGACAACGCCATTCCGACCATCGGCGCCACGCTGCTCGGCTTTGCCTGTTCGCTCAGTGCCGCCTTTGCGCTGTCGGTGCTGGTCGACTTCTTCCAGCCGCTGCGGCGTGCGCTGTTTCCCGTCTTCATCGTCAGCCAGACATTGCCGCTGGTGGCGATCGCGCCGCTGGTGGTGCTGTGGTTCGGCTTCGGACTGGCGCCCAAGATCATGCTGGTGGCACTGGTCACCTTCTTTCCAATGCTGGTGGCATTGGTCGAAGGTTACGAGTCGACCGAGGCCGAGATCGGGCAGATGCTGCGCGCCATGGGGGCGGGGCGCTGGCGCGTCTTCGTGCTGGCGCGGCTGCCTTCGGCGCTGCCTTACTTCTTTGCGGGCCTGAGGATCTCCATCTCTTATGCCGTGGTCGGCGCCATTTTCGCCGAATATGCAGGTGCCGCGAAGGGCTTGGGCATCTATATGCTCAACGCCAAGAACAATTTCCGCCCCGACCTGGTGCTGGCCGCCGTCGGTGTCAGCGCTGCGCTCACACTTGTCCTGTTCGGGTTGACTGTAGTGCTGCAGCGCCTTGCCATGCCTTGGGAGCATGCCGGCAAGGAAGCCGCAGGGAAGCGGCGATGAGCCGCCTCGAGCTAAGGCATGTGTGCAAGGCGTTCGGTGGGCTCGACGTTCTGGCCGACATTTCGCTGAGTGTCGGCGCTGGTGAATTCGTCTCGATCCTTGGGCCCTCGGGCGCCGGCAAGTCGACGCTGTTCCAGCTTCTGACCGGCGCCGAGCATGGCGAGGGCGAGATGTTGTTCGACGGCGCACCCCTCGACGACCACGGCAGGCATTTCGCCTTTATGCCGCAACGCGACGCGCTGATGCCGTGGCGGCGGATCCTCGACAACACGACGCTCGGGCTCGAAGTGCAAGGCATGAGGAGACAGGCGGCGCGGGCGCGCGTTGCGCCGTTGTTTGCCGAATTCGGGCTTGCCCGCTTCGAGCGGCATTTTCCAGCGCAACTGTCCGGCGGTATGCGCCAGCGCGCGGCCTTGCTGCGCACGGTGGTGCAGCAACGCGACATGCTTTTGCTCGACGAGCCGTTCGGCGCGCTCGACGCGCTGACCCGCACGGCCATGCAGCGCTGGCTGGAACAGATGTGGCGGCATCATCGCTGGACGGCGCTCCTGATCACCCATGACGTGCGCGAAGCCGTGTTCCTGTCCGACCGCATCTATGTGCTGTCGGCGCGCCCGGCCCGCATCGTGCGTGAAATCAAGGTGCCGCTGCCGCGCCCGCGCAGCCTTGGCGGCGATGCCGCGCGCCAGGCAAGTGCGCTCGAGGCCGAGATTCTCGACATCATCCTCAACCCCACCCCATCCAAAGGACACGATCATGATTGACTTGACGCGCCGGCAGGCCTTGTTGCTGACCCTTGCCACAGGCCTTCCGCTCATTGCCGGATCGGGGCGAGCCCAAGCACAATCGGCACAAAAGGTCACCGTTGCCCTCGACTGGACGGTCAACACCAACCACATCGGACTGTTCGTCGCCCGCGACAAGGGCTTCTATCGCGAGGCCGGGCTCGAGGTCGACATCCTGCCTTACAGCGATACCGGTGCGGGCACGCTGGTAGCAAATCGCGTCGCCGATTTCGGCATCAACGGCACCATCAGCCTGTTCACCCAGAGAACCGCCGGAGCGGACCTGAAGGGCGTCTATGCGGTGGTGCAATCGGAAACCGGCCGCGTGGTCTTCAATGCGGCCCGCAGCGAGATAGTAAGCCCGAGAAACCTCGACGGCCTGACCTATGGCGGCTTCGGCAGCGCCTGGGAAAACGCCCTGATATCGACCATCATCCGCCATGATGGCGGCAAGGGCAATTTCGAGACGGTGACGCTCGGCACCTCAGCCTATGAGGCGCTGGCCAATGGTTTGGTCGATTTCACGCTCGAAGTCTCGACCTGGGAAGGTGTCGAAGCCGAGCTCAAGGGCGTCAAACAACGCAGCTTCATCTATGCCGATTACGGCGTGCCTGACGAGCATACGACACTGATCTCTTCGAGCGAAGCCTATCTCCAGGCAAACCCCAAGCCTGCGGCAGCCTTTGTCCAGGCGACACGGCGCGGCTACCAGTTCGCGGTCGATCACCCCGAAGATGCGGCAGCCCTGCTGATCGCGGCCAACAACGATGCGTTGACCAATCCGGCGCTGATCCACGCCTCGCTGAAGGCGCTGATCGACGGCCATTATCTGCGCAGCCAAAGCGGCGCCATCGGGACGATGGATTCGGCCAAGATGGAAGCGATCGGCGACTATCTCTTCGCGTCCGGAATCTTGCGCGATGCCGATGGCAAGCTGGTTGCTCAACGCCCGGATTTCGGGAGCTATTTCCGCAACGACTATCTGAGCTAGTCTGCCAAGATCAAATGAAATGGGTCGCCCGTCTTTCTGGACGACCGCGTGGAGCAGGGTCGTCTGGATGTGGTACCCTGGCTCCCCGACAGCCAGTTTAACACCGATCTGATCTTGTTGATTAACTGCCCGGCAATGGTTGCGTGCAAAGGTCGCCTCGAGGATCATCGGGGTGTTTGCATTGCTCATATCAAAAAGCGAGGCGCTTTCGCACGTCAGTGACGGCAGGATTCTGTCCGCAGCCCGAAAGCGCGAAATCCTGGCGGATTTGCGCGAAGGTTTCTTTCGGATCTGCGCGCTGGCCTTCGCGGGCATGTTCGTCTACCGCGGCGTATATCACCTGATGCTCGACCCGACCCGCATCAATGTGGCGCTGGTGGCAATCTCCGAGATCCTGACCTTTACCTGGCTGCTTCTGTCGCGGCGACCGCAGGTACGCGACTGGAACCCGCTGACGGTGGTTGTTTCGGTGGTCGCCAGCTTCGGTGTCGGCTTCATCGACCTGGAACCGGGCGTGGCCATCATCCCGGTCTATGCCGCTGCGCCGCTGCAAGTCCTGGCGTTGGGGTTCGTGATCTGGGGGAAGATATCGCTAGGGCGTTCTTTCGCCATTCTGCCGGGCAATCGCGGCGTGATGACCGACGGTGCCTACCGCCTGGTGCGGCACCCGATCTATGCCGGATACCTTGCCGGTCATGTCCTGTTCCTGCTGTCGGCCTTTTCCTTCTACAATCTTGCTGTCTACGCCGCGATCACCTTCTTCCAGGTTCATCGCATCCTGCGCGAAGAGGCGCTGTTAGCCGCCACGCCGGAATACCGGGACTATATGAAGCGCGCCCACTACAGGCTGTTCTACGGGATCGTCTGACAAGCGGGCCGGCGCAGAATCGTTCGGCCTGCAATCACGCTTGCACTCTCTCACTCCCGCATCCGGCCGCCGATAGACTCTGGCCACTTGCAATCATCGCGGCGGTCTTGCTGATCTTGCGAGAGGCCTATCCATGTCCAGCGCGGTGTGCGGCATGGAGCAGAGTAACGTCCGATCGCCAATGCCTTACGAATTGTTCGTGTAAAGAACAATTATTCAAACTTTAATATCATTTTGTTTCAGAAATTTTGTTGATGTACACCACGCCTCAGGTTCAGTATTCTCTCTCTGAAACTGAAATTCACCACCTCGCGTAGTTGATCTTGCAATCGGCCTCTCGCCAATTGCTTTAGCGCAACGACAACAGGAGAGTGTTATGGCTCACACCATCAAGACAGTCGCCAATATGTTGGCGGGTAGTGCGGTAATTTTAGCTCTTTCCCTGCCCGCCAATGCTGCGGGAATCGGCCTTGGCGTTGGTGCCTCGGTGGGTGGTAGCGGCGGCGTCAATGCCGGTGTCGGGGCTTCCGTTGGCGGCAGTGGCGGCATCAGTGCCGGAGTGGGCGCCTCGGTCGGCGGCAGCGGTGGTGTAAATGCCGGTGCCGGTGCCAATGTTGGCGGCTCGAGCGGTGTCAATGCTGGTCTCGGCGCTTCGGTCGGCGGCAGCAACGGCATCAATGCCGGCGCGGGCGCCAACATCGGAGGGTCTGGCGGCATTACGGCCGGCCTTGGCGCCAATGTAGGCGGGACGAGCGGCGTCGGCGTGGGTATTGGTGGCGGCATCAATCCAGGCAATCCGTCGAACCCGAGCAATCCGTCCAATCCGTCAAACCCCAGCAGGCCGAGCCTGCCGGGTGTCGTGGCCCAGATGTCGGATAGCAACGTGGCGCGAATGAAGAAGCGCTGCGTCGACGTGCTCAGCAGCGAAGGCGCCTACGACCGCGATCTACGGCAACTCTGCCTCCTGATCGCTCGTCGCTGATACTGGAGGGGCCGGGGATTGGAAGTGCCGAATCAGCCGTGAGGCTCGACCGCACTCTCCTGGCCTCCGGCCGGTAGGAAAGCCCGCCACGCTGGCGGGCTTTCTGCGTCCACAGGCGTGCCGGAATCAAATTCTGGTTGCCATCATCTGGATGGCCGCTTCTGTTGCCGGCAGACCTCTTCCGCACGCGATGCCCGCCACAATCGCGCGGAACGGTAGAGCCTTTGGAGCGCTCGTCTTTGAACATCGCTATGAGTCTTGGAACCATACCGATCATCATTGCGCTGCTTGGCGGCCTCAGCGGCCTCGGTGGCGGTCCGTTCTACGGCACCGGCTACTATGGCGGCGGCGGCCTTGGGCTCGTGCTGCTCATCGCCATCGTGCTTGTCGTGCTCGGGCGTATCTAGCCGGGTTATCGCAACTGATCGCAATCTCGTGAGCGCCCCCAATATCGGCGTGCACCGGATTGTGATGCAGGCAAGCCGGCTTGTGATCCTGCACTCTGCAAAACTTTCGTATGGTCATTGCGGTCCACACCCCCCCGTGGAAACAAGAGGAGAGGGTCCCACCCCTTGTCCTCCTCCAAGGCCCGCTCCGGTTCACCGTAGCGGGCTTTTGCTTGCTGGCGAGGGGAAACCGGCTCGCATCAAACCCTATGGGCAAGGCATCCAGAAGCTGACGCCAGTCGACTATTCCATGTCAGGTACGTCGCCGCTGACGAAGAGCGTGTTCGGCGGGCCGTATTCGCCCAGCGTCGGATCGGCCTCGCGGCTCCAGGCGATGACGCCGGCATGCTTTGCCGCTAGAGCCCTGGCGGTGCGTATGGCGCGGTCTTCGCTCTGCTGGTCGGCGGGTCCAAAGGCTGGGAACAACTCGCCATCCTCACCGCGATCGAACGCGACCACGACGATCAGCCTGGGATTTTTCTGGCCACTGGAATCGGACATCTTGCACCTTTGTCGCGGAACCTATCACATTGCGCGGGGTTGAAGGCCGCGAATCGATGAATGCCGACTTTGGGGAGTGGCATCGTGCAAGATCAGCGTTTCGATGAGCCGGTCAGGATTGCGCTCGGCCCATCGCGAAACTCGATCTTCAACGTGGAGCGGGTCGCTCAGGCTGCCGACATCCTGCTGAACCGCTGGCCGGTTGCACCCGGGCAAAAGCATATGGTTGCCCGTAAGGTCTGTCTGGCCGTGCTAGAGGGAAAGAAAGAAGTCTCGGCGGCAAGGGCGGCGTTCATCAACGCCGCTATCGAGGCGGACATTCTCGTTGAGCCGCGTGAGGTGTCGATCCCGTAGCCTGCCCGGTGAAATTGAATCAAGGATCGGCTCTATCCTCTTGGTTGATCTCGGTCTTTCACACCAGCTTTTCCGGGCCATGGCAACCGGCCAGTTCGGCGCGCTCTGCGGACAATCCGAAATTCGGGGTTCATTGGGCCTGTTTCCGGCATCTGTTGACACGGCATTTCTATCCAGATATTGAACAGGACTATACAGGTTCACTGAACAGGTACCTATATGAAGCGGCGCGCGGTTCAACTGTCTCCCGGTACGGGCAAACCCGAGCAGATCGCCACCGTTCTCGAACATGAAATCCGCTCCGGTGTTCTCGGCTTCGGCGACCGCCTGCAAAGCGAGAATGAACTTGTCCAGCGCTTCTCCGTCAGTCGCAATACGGTCCGCAAGGGCCTCGAAGAACTGTCCAGCCGCGGGCTGATCACGACCAGGGTTGGTATTGGCTCGTTCGTCACCTTCGACGGCAAGCCGGTCGATGACTCCATCGGTTGGTCGCGCGCGCTGGCCGATGCCGGCGCCAATGCCGAGACGCGGACGCTGCGGCTGGAGGTCATCGAAGACCCCGATCTGGCTGCGCTGCTTGGTATCGAAAGCCCGTTCTTCATTGCCGTTGACCGGGTGCGCACCAACGCCAGCGACGGCCATGCGATCTCCATCGAGCGCAGCCGGCTGCCATTGTCCTCCGAGCTTGAGGACGTACCGTTGCGCGGACTGCGCGAGGGCTCGCTGCACCAGACGCTGCGCGCCGCCGGCCTCATTCCCGACCATGGCGAGGAATGGGTCGAGATCGAGATGCTCAATGCCGAGGATGCGGCCATCCTCGGTTGCCCACAAGGCACGCCCTTCCTGCGCGGCCGCCGGCTGACGCGTGCGGCTGACGATCGGCCGATCGAGTATGTCACCAGCCTGCTCAACCCGGCACATTTTGCGCTGCATATGAGGTTCTGAGCGATGTCGGATGCAACCAGCAAGGCCATCGATCGCGCCATGGGCGCGCTTGTCGGCGGAGCGCTGGGAGATGCGCTCGGCATGCCGACGCAGCTTTTGTCGCCGGTTCGCATTGCCGAACTCCACGGCCATGTCGAGGATTTCATCGAGCCTTTCGCCGATCATCCGGTGTCGAAGGGACTGGCTGCCGGCACCATCACCGACGACACCGAACAGGCGCTGCTGCTCGGCCGCATCCTGGTCGAATCCGGCGACCGTTTCGACCACGCGCGCTGGGTCAATGCGCTGCTCGACTGGGAGCGCGAGGTCAAGGCGCGCGGCAGCTATGATCTCTTGGGGCCGTCGACCAAACGGGCCATCGACGCCATCAACAATGGCGTACCGGCCGAGGAAGCGGGACGCAGCGGCGACACCAATGGCGCGGCCATGCGCATCGGGCCTGTCGGCATCATGATGCCGCTCGAACCATTGGAGGCGTTCGTCGCCAAGGTGGCGGAGACCTGCCGGGCGACGCACAACACCTCGATCGCAATCGCTTCCGCTGCTGCCGTTGCCGCTGCCGTCAGCCGCGGCATCGCCGGCGGTGGCTGGCGCGATGCTTCCGCCAGCGCCGTCGCGGCGGCGAGGCGAGGGGCGACGCTTGGTCATTGGGTCACCGGCGGCGACATCGCCGCGCGTATCGTCTGGGCGCAGGACATCGTGCGCGGCAAGGCGATCAGGGATGCCATTCGGCTGATCACCGATCTGGTGGGTACCGGCGTCGCCAGCCAGGAATCCGTCCCGGCGGCCTTCGCCGTGCTGGAAGTCGCCCGTGGCGACCCATGGCAAGCAGCTATCATCAGCGCCAATATCGGCGGCGACACCGATACGATCGGCGCCATCGCCGCCGGCATGGCCGGCGCCTGCAGCGGTTTTTCCCGATTGCCGCAACAGCATATCGCCCGGCTTGTCGGCCTCGACATGTCAGAGGTTCGCGCGCTTGCCGCCGACCTCGTGGCAGCAAGGGTGGCGAAAATCGGTTCCGGCAAGGATGCGGCGGAATGAGCGGCCGTCTCGTCCATGTCGGCAGTGCCGTGGTCGACTATGTCTACCGCATCGACGCCCTGCCGGCGCCCGGCATGGAAAAGACGGCGTCGAGCTTCGCCCAGGTCGCCGGCGGCGGCTTCAACATGATGGTCGCGGCCAGCCGCACCGGCATGCAGGTGGTGTTCGGCGGCCAACTCGGCAGCGGACCCAATGGCGATTTCCTGCGTGCCGCTTTCGCCGCCGAGGGCATCGCGACGCTGACGCCGCCATCGCCATTGACGGACAGCGGCAACTGCGTCGCCATGATTTCGAGCGACGCCGAACGCACCTTCGTGTCGTGGCCAGGGGCGGAGAGCGTGCTCAGCCGCGACCTGATGGCGCCGGTCGCGGTGGCGCCGGGAGACTGGGTGTTCACCTCCGGCTACACGCTAAGCTATCCCAAGAGCCGCGATGCGCTCACCGATTGGATCGAGGCACTTCCGGCAGATATTCCCTTCGTCTTCGATCCGACCCCGGTCATCTCGGACATTCCGCGCCCGATCCTGTCGCGGGTGCTTGCCCGCACCACATGGCTGAGCTGCAACAGGACGGAGGCGGTCGAGATTGCTGGCCCGGGCGATGTCGAGGACCTCGCGGCGCGACTTCTGGTCGACCATTGCCCGCAAGCTGCCGGTGTGGTCATCCGTTCCGGGCCAAAGGGGTGCCACGTACGGTTGGCCAATGGGTCAGCGCAGACCATTGCCGGCTTCAAGGTCAACGCCGTCGACACCAATGGCGCCGGTGACACCCATATCGGCGCTTTCGTCAGCGCGCTGGCTCGGGGCATCCCGCCCTTCGAGGCAGCGCGCTATGCCAATGCTGCGGCGGCGATTTCGGTCACCCGCCATGGCGGCTCGTCGGCGCCGAGCGATCACGAAATCCAGACATTCCTGAGCCATGCCGCCGACCCGCCGGGCGCAGGCCGGACACAAAAGGCCAATGCATAACAGCTGGAAAGCCTGACAAGCCCGGGAACCGGGCAAACCCCCAGAGAGGAACCAACCATGCGCATGCCCGACTTGACTGCTCTGCTGACGGCGACCGCCGTCTTTACCTCCGCACTCGCGTTCGCCGCCAAGGCCGACGAAGTGCATGTGCTCAACTGGAAAGGCTACGGCGCCGACGAGCCGTGGGCCGTCGAGGCTTTCGAAAAGGCGACCGGCAACAAGGTCGTCAACGACTTCTTCAATTCCGAACAGGAAATGCTGACCAAGATCCGGACCAATCCCGGCCTCTACGACGTGGTCATGATCAACGCCGCCTTCAACGACCAGGCGATGGCCGGGAAACTGATCCAGCCGATCGATACGTCCAAGCTGCCGAACTACGCCGACATCAGCAAGGACAAGGCGGGATCGCCGATGCTCGTCCATGACGGCAAGGTCTATGGCGTGCCGTGGGTGTGGGGCCTCACCGCGCTCGCCATCAACGAAAAATCCTTCGACAAGCCGCCGACAAGCATCGCCGAGATGTGGGATGCCGCCCACAAGGGCCGCGTCGTCATTCGCGACGACGCCGTTGAAGCGGTGCAGTTCGGCGCCATTGCCACCGGCCAGAACATCAACGACATCAAGGATATGGATGCGGTCAAGGCGAAGCTCACCTCGCTGATGCCGCAGATCAAGACCTTCTGGAGTTCGGAGAACGACTGGAACCAGATGGTCGCCTCCAACCAGATCGACATCGGCACCTACTGGAGCGGCTCGGCCGATCGCGCCAAGACGCATTTCAAGCTGCCGGTCTCGCTGGTGGTGCCGCAGGAAGGCGCCGTTGCCTGGCTCGACGCGTTTTCCATTCCGGTCGGCGCCAAGAACGTAGCCGGCGCCGAGGCCTTCATCAACTACATGATCGACCCGAAATTCTACGTCGAATGGGTCACCAAGGTCGGTGCTCCCGTCTCCGCCAACACCAAGGCGGTGGAAGCGCTGCCCGAGGATGCCTTCAACCGCAAGGTCATGGGTGATCCCGAAGTGGCCAAGCGCATCCAGTTCCAGGCGCCGATCACCGACGCCCAGCGCGAAGCCTATCTGGCGCTCTGGCAGCAGCTTAAGGTCGACGTGAAGTAATCACAGCCAGGCCAGCCGGCGGTTCGCGTCGGCTGGTTCTTCCAATACTGGGAGGAGGGTACCATGGCAGCTGCGACAGCGTCGCGAAGCGGGCTGAGATCGGCATTGCCGCTGCTGGCGCCAGCCTATCTCTGGCTGACGGTGGCGATCTTCCTGCCGCTGTCGGCCATGGTCTTTTTCTCGTTCATGACCGAGCTGCCGCTGTCGGGAAAACCGTGGGCGTTCACGCTTGGCAACTATGCCGCCTTCTTCTCGCAAAGCCTCCATCTGACGCTGCTGCTGGCCTCGCTGCGGCTTGGCCTCGAAGTGACGCTGTGGTGCGTCGTCATCGGCTATCCCGCGGCTTACGTGCTCGCCAAGGTGCTGAAGGGGCGCAGCCGCGAGGCGATCTTCCTGCTCGTCATCCTGCCGTTCTGGTCGAACGGGCTGGTGCGCATCTTCTCCTGGGCGATGGTTTTGCGCGAAGGTGGCATCCTTGACACCGCGCTCAACGCGGTGCTGCCGTTCAAGATCAACATCGACCTGATGTATTCCTATCCGGCCGTCATCATCGGGCTGGTGCATTCCTATGTGCCGTACATGGTGCTGACCTGTTATCTCACGCTGCAGGCGATCGACGACTCGTTGATCGAGGCCGGGCGTTCGCTTGGAGCCTCGCGGTTGCAGGTGCTGAAGCGGGTGATCATCCCGCTGTCGATGCCGGGGTTGGTCGCGGGTGCGGCGCTGATCTTCGTGCCGGTCGTCGGCTCGTTCATGGAACCGCGCATCCTCGGCGGCCGCACCGGCACCTTCTACGGCACGGTCATCGAGGACCAGTTCGTCGCCGTGTTCAACTGGCCGCTCGGTGCAGCGCTCTCCTTCATCCTGCTGGCGGTGGTGCTGGTCATCCTGGCGGTGGCGTCGCCGGTGCTGCGGAGGGCCGCGTGATGGCGACGACCCGCATCCTCGAATGGCTCGGCCGTCTCTACATCTGGCTGCTGCTCGCCTTTCTTTATCTGCCGATCATCATCATGGCGCTGATGTCGTTCAATGTTTCGCCCTTCTACCAACTGCCGTTCGAATGGACGACCGAATGGTACGCCTCGCTGTGGCAGAACGACCAGCTGATCGCGGCCACCTGGAACAGCGTCGAGATCGCGGTCATCACCACGATCATCTGCGTGGTGCTCGGCTCGGCTGCATCATTGGCGCTCTATCGCTACGAATTTCGCGGCAAGAAGTTCCTGCAGGCGATGCTGTTTCCGCCGATCGCCATACCGTGGCTGATCACCGGCACGGCGATGCTGATTTTCTTCTTCGGTGTCGGCATCGGCCGCGGCCTGCATGCGATCCTGCTCGGCCATGTCGCGCTGGCGCTGCCCTATGTCATCGTCGTCGTCTCGGCCCGGCTGCAGACCTTCGCGCCGGAGCTGGAAGAGGCGGCGCGCTCGCTCGGCGCCAACCAGTGGCAGGTGACGAGGCGCGTTACGCTGCCCTGGATCATGCCCGGCGTCATCGCCGGCGGGCTGTTTGCGTTTGCCGTTTCGTTCGATCAGTTCGTCGTGTCCTATTTCCTGGCGACGCCGGGCCAGACGACGCTGCCGGTCGAAATCTACGCCGCGATCCGCAAGGGTTTTACGCCCGAGATCAACGCGGTCTCGACCATCATCATTGTCGTGTCGATGGCGCTGATGCTGCTGACAGCGCGGTTCTTCAAATTCGGCGGAGAGAAATAATGGCCGGCGTGCAGGTATCTGATGTCTCGCGCAGTTTCGGCGCGCACAAGGCACTGGACGATGTCTCTATCGATTTCGCCGATGGCGGCTTCTATGCGCTGCTCGGGCCATCGGGCAGCGGCAAGACCACGCTGCTCAGGCAGATCGCGGGGTTCGATTTTCCCGATTCCGGCCGCATCACCATCGGCGGCGAAAGCGTTGAGCGGGTGCCGGTCGAAAAGCGGCGCATCGGCATGGTGTTTCAGAACTATGCGCTGTTTCCCAATATGAGCGTTGCCGACAATGTCGCCTTCGGCCTGTCGGTGCGCGGCGAGGCCAGGGCGATCATCGCTACCGAGGTGCAGCGCGCGCTCGATCTGGTGCAGCTCGGCAAGCTTGGTGGCCGCCGGCCGCACCAGCTCTCCGGCGGTCAGCGGCAGCGTGTGGCTCTCGCCCGCGCCATCGTCACCAAGCCGCGCGTGCTGCTGCTCGACGAGCCATTGGGCGCGCTCGACAAGGCGTTGCGTGTCGACATGCAGATCGAGCTCAAACGTATCCAGCGCGAGATCGGCATCACCACGATCTTCGTCACGCACGACCAGGAAGAAGCGCTGACGATGAGCGACCGCATCGGCATATTGCGCGACGGCAGGCTGGTGCAGGAGGGGCCGCCGGAGGAGATCTATAACAGGCCGAAGAGCGAGTTCGCCGCCACCTTCCTCGGCGACGCCAACCTTTTTCGCGGCGATACGACGGGCGATGGCATCCGGCTGCCGGACGGCACGGCGATTGCCGCTGGCGCGGGTGCCAAGCTTGCCGCCGGCGCCAAGGCGAGCTGCGCCGTGCGCCCCGAACGCATCCGCATCGCCACGGATGCCGGAGCACCAGATGGCACCGCCAACATGCTCAAGGGGCAGGTTTCCAAGCGCATCTTCGCCGGCAACAACAGCACCTATTTCGTCGAGCGTGGCGGCCAGACGTTGAAGGTGATTGTGCAGAACACGGGTGTCGACAGGCTGGCGGAAGGTCAGGAGGTCGTTCTGCGCTGGTCGCCGGAGAGTACGGTGTTGATCGCGGCGGGATAGTCGACGCGGTTCGATAGATGGGGCTGTTGGCGTTCCTTCGCACCCCCCTCTGCCCTGCCGGGCATCTCCCCCGCAAGGGGGGAGATCGGCTGCTTCAGCGCCGATGCTCTTCCCGAAGCGTTGGGAATTTGCGAAGGCGGATATGAGGGCCAATCTCCCCCCTTGCGGGGGAGATGCCCGGCAGGGCAGAGGGGGGTGCTGTCCCGCCACAAAATCGAGTAAGGTCCGGAGCACACCCATGACGTTGGAATTGACCGCAGAGGACCGGTCCATGCTCGACGGCGAGCAGGGTCCGTCCGCCGCCGCTGCCATGAAAATCCTGGTCGCGTTTTCGAATGCGGTCGGGGCGGGCGGCCTGCTCGACATTGCCGGCGCCCATATCGATGGCTGTCTCTACCATGGCAAGGCCGGTCTCGATTTCGTCGAGCGGCTGGTCGAAGGCGGTGGCCGCGTGCAGGTGCCGACGACGCTCAATGTCGGTTCGTTCGATCTCATCCATCCCGGCATGGTAAAGATGCCGGCGGCGGAAGAGGTGCCGGCGCGGCGGCTGATGAAGGCGCATCTGGAGCTTGGCTGCCAGGCGACATTCACTTGCGCACCCTACCAGACGCGCTTCCGGCCAGCCTTCGGCCAGCAGATCGCCTGGGGCGAATCCAACGCCATCGTCTTTGCCAATTCAGTGATCGGCTCGCGCACCAATCGCTATGGCGATTTCATCGATCTGTGCTGCGCCATGACCGGCCGCGCGCCGGCCTGGGGTCTGCATCTCGGCGAGAACCGGCGCGGCCGGATCCTGTTCGAACTGGATGTTCTGGACGGCGAGCCGAGCGACAGCCTTTTCGTCGGCGTCGGGCTATTCATCGGGCAAGCGAGCGGCGACCGCGTTCCGGTGATTGCCGGTCTGCCGCAGCCGCGCGATGAGGACCAGCTAAAGGCGCTGGGCGCGGCGGCTGCAACGACGGGTGCTGTGGCGCTGTTCCATGCGGTCGGCATCACGCCGGAAGCGATGACGCTCGATGAGGCGTTCCAGGGTCATGCGCCTGACGAGACGATCCGCATCACCCGCGCCGATATCGACCATGCGCTGGCCAGGCTATCGAGCGTACGGGATGGCGCGCCGGTGGCGGCCGTGTCGCTCGGCACGCCGCATTTTTCGTATGAGGAGTGGATGCGACTGTTGCCGTTGCTGCGCGAGGCAGCACCCGGAAGGCGCATCCCGATCTACGTCAACACGGGCCGTGCGACCTTGGCGCGACTGCAGGAGGAGGGCGCGCTGGCGGGGATGGAGGCGTTTGGTCTGGTCCCGGTCGCCGACACCTGCACCTATGTCACATCGATCCTGGAACGCCTCGACGGCGTCGTGATGACCAATTCCGGCAAATGGGCGCATTATGCACCGGGCAATATCGGCGTGTCCGTCGCCTTTGCCGAGATGGAGGATTGCATCCGCTCCGCTGCCGTCGGGCATGTCGTGCGGAGCGCCTCATGACGCGACCGGTGGCACGAACCGGCACCTTCCAGTTGGCCGGCGAAGCCAAGGGCCAGGCGCTGGTGTTCTCGCAACCCCTCAGCTTCTGGGGCGGTATCGATGCCGAGACCGGCGACATAACAGACCATTCGCATCCCGGCCTCGGCCAAAATGTCGCCGGCAGGATTTTGGTCATGCCGAGCGGGCGCGGCTCATCGTCTTCATCCTCGGTGCTGGCCGAGGCGATCCGCAGAGGCACGGCGCCGGCCGGTCTTCTTCTGGAGCGGCCGGACCCGATCCTGGCGGTGGGCGCCATCGTTGCCGAGTTTCTTTATGACATCCGCATGCCGCTGGTGGTGTGCGATATTTCGAACCTTGTCTCCGGTGATCAAATTGATATCGGCATCGGCAAAGACGGCGGGCCGATCATCAGAGTTCACCCCGCCATCAATCCGGCAGAGCCACGCCGCCAATAGGCAGCCGCCAGCGTCTGATCGCGACCAAGTCCCAGCGTGTCGCGCCAATATTCGCGCACGATCTTGGCGGCAGCGGCTTCCGCCGCGAACCAGCCGAAGGCCGAACCGTCCTGCGGCCACGCCACCGAGCGGACAGCCTCGGCCAGCCGTCTGTCCTCGCCCGCCGCCACGCCATCCCGTGTCAGCCAATGCACTTCGATGCGGGTGGGGTTGGCGATCTTCTGCCGTTCACCGTCATTGGCGATCTCGACGAAGGCAACGCCTTTTGTCTCGGCCGGCAGCGTCTCCAGCAGCCGCGCCAGCGCCGGCAGGCCGGTTTCATCGGCACCCAAGACATACCATTCTGCCTGCCGCACCGGACGGCCGACCGGTCCCATGATGCCGACCTTCATGCCGGGCGCTGCCTGCATGGCCCAGGTGGAGCCGACGCTCTCGCCGGTATGAATCAGGAAGTCGACATTGATGATGCCCTTTTCCACGTCGAGCGCGCGGATGGTGTAGACGCGCGCCACCGGGCGCCGGTCATCGGCGGGCCAGACCGGCAAGCCATTGCCGCCGAGCACCGGCCACAGCGGATCGGGCACCTCCCTGGTCGGAAACAGCATGCGGATATGCATGCCGCCGAATTTGGCGAAACGGCTGAGATCCTCGCCGGCCAGCCGGATGCGGCGCATATGCGGGGTGAGGTCGCGAATATCCGTCACCACCATCTCGCGGAACTGAGCGAGGCTGGTTTCGCCTGAGAGATCGCCGGTCCAGACGATCTCGGGATTTTCCTCCTTGGCGTAGACCTGTACGGCCGTGGCCAGCAGGTCCTTGATACGGGCCAGCCCGTCGCGGTCGGCGGCATTGGCCCGCATCACCAGCCGTTCCATGTCGAAAGAGGCGCCACCGAAGGCAAAGCGGAAATCGATGCGCTGTCCCTGATGCGAAGCATCGGCCTCGAAGCTCTGCAGTCTGTCGCTGATGCTGTCCATGTAATCGGGCAGATGTCGCAGGTTGAGCTGTGCCTCACAGGCCAGTTCACGCACCGATGCTTGGCTCATTGTCAGCCTCCGATCCTGCCGGTGAGCGCCACCTTGAAGGTGCGGCCCTTGCCCTGTTCGGTTGCCGCCGAGGTCGACCATGCGCTTTGCGGGTCGGTGTAGGCGGTGTTGAAGATGTTATCGACGCCGAAGTCGAGCTTGAGGTTGTCATTGACGCGCCAGTTGGCGAAGACGTTGACCAGATCGAAACCGTCATCGACGACCGGCACGGCGTTGGGATTGGTGCGGCTGGTGCGGGTGATCTTGCCGACGCTGAGATATTGCGCGCCGACGGTGAGCTGGTCCTCCAGCATGCGGAAGCCGATGGTGGCCGAGAAGCGGTCGAGCGGCGTGTTGTTCAGCGCCTGGCCGGAATAGACGCCGCTGACGACCTTGGCGTCGATCAACGCGCCGGCAAGGTTCACAAAACCCCGGTTGTAGTCATAAACCATCTCGGCCTCGATGCCCTTCAGCCGGGCGTCGCCGATGTTGATCGCGGTGCGCGGCAGGACGGTCAGGTCGACGTCGATGTAATCCTCGACGGCAGTGTGGAAGACGTTGAGCTTGGCGCGCAACCGGTCGCCCGCCGTCAGAACATCGTCATACTTGACGTTGATGCCGGCCTCCCAGTTCTTCGCCGTCTCGGGCTGCAGCAGAAGATTGGGCCGGTATGTATCGCCGCCGCCATGCGCGCCGCCGCCGCGGAAGACATCCTGCAGGCCCGGCGCCCGATAGCCTTCGGAATAGGTGCCATAGAGCTGGAAGCCATCGAATGGCGTGACGCCGACGGTGAGGCGCGGCGACCAACGATCGCCGGAGATCGAGGCTTCCTGCGGCGACGGGATGCGCGTTTCGCCATCGAGCTGGTAGCCGTCATACCGCATCGCAGTGATGACCTGCAGCCAGTCCTCGTAATCGCCCTGCCACTGCAGGAAGCCGCCATAGCCCTGCTGTTCGCCAGCGCCGAAATGCGCCGCTTCCGAGGAGGCCTCGAGATAGTAGTAATCGAGTCCGTAGGTCAGCGTATGTGCTAGTCCCCAGGCGTCGAAACGTGAGGAGTTCTTCACGTTGAAGCCGGATGTGGCGACATCGTAAAAACGGAAATTGCCGATCCCTGAGGCAGGCGCGACCTGCGTCTGCTCGGTGCGGGTGCGGTTGTGGTAGGCATTGGCGCTGAAGTCGATCAGCTCGTTGTCGTCTGGCTTCCAGGTGTAGGCGGCGGTGTAGGTCTGGTTGGTGGTGTTGGTGTCGTAGCGGCTCAGCGTCGGCGAGGTCGAGCCGCTGGATCCGGTGATCTGGTCGTTGTAGCGCTGCAGGATGGCGCCGAGCTTCAGCTCATGGTCATCGGCCGGCCGCAGCGTCGTCTTCAGATAGCCGCTGGTCACCCGCTCGCCGGTCCATGGCACGGTCTCGCCATTGCCGTCGGTGTAGCTGTCGCGGTCGCGGTAGATGAGGTTGCCGATGATGTCGGCATCGTCGCTGAAGCGGTAGGCACCGGTGGTGCTGGTGGTGAAGCCGTCGCCATTGTCCTCGTAGCCGAGC
This sequence comes from Mesorhizobium sp. M0011, assembly GCF_040324155.1. Lineage (NCBI taxonomy): Bacteria > Pseudomonadati > Pseudomonadota > Alphaproteobacteria > Hyphomicrobiales > Phyllobacteriaceae > Mesorhizobium > Mesorhizobium sp. M0011. The sequence continues at coordinate 57,532 of NZ_JAMYVQ010000024.1, forward strand.
TTCTCGCTCAGCGCCCAGCGCTCGTCCTTCTTGAGGAAATCGCCGGCGTCCTTGGTCTCGAAGGAGACGACGCCGCCGATGCCGCCTGACCCATAGGCATTCGACACCGGGCCACGAATGACGGTGGCTTCCTTGATCAGGTCCGGTTCGACATAGAACGAGCCAGAGCCATGACCGACGCGCCAATAGTCCTGACGGGCGCCGTCGAGCGTCACGACGACGCGGCCATATTGCTCCAGGCCGCGAATGTTGATGGCGGTTGCGGGATCGTCGCCATTCATCGAGGCAGCGACGCCGGGCGTGGTGCGGAAGATGTCGGCCGCTGTGTCGGGCTGAATGCGGTCGAGTTCGTCCTGATCGACGGCGCTGATGGCGGCCATCGATTCGATCACCGCCGTTTTGATCATCGTCGCCGAGATGGTGATCACGTCGAGCATCGTCGCCGGCTGATTCTGCGCGGCACTGGCCGGCGCCAGGCGGCCGGCCTTGGCGGCGGCCTTTTTCTCCTGGTCCTGTTCCTGCGCGCTGGCAAGAGGCACGGCGCAGAGGCCGAGCACGAAGGCGAGCGCGGTGCTCGCCATCAAGGTCGTGTTTGTTGTCGTTGTCATCGTCATGCAGCCCCCAAGCAAAAGCAAAACTGCTGGCGGTGGCTGAAGGGCCTTGGCTGGCATGATCGAGAATCCCTCGACCAGGCGGGCCGGGGCAGGGGTCACATATTAAAACATGATGACACAAGTCAACTTTAAATTTATAGCCGACCATCATCGAGAAGCATCTGGCACGGGAACAGCGGCATGGTCGGCAGTTTAGGCGAAGGCAAGACGACCCACTGGTCGCAACCTGGCAGGATCGCGGCGGTGCTGCTTCTGGCGCTGTCGGTGCTGGCGCCTTCCTGTGGTTTCCAGGCGCTGGCCGCCGAGGGCGTTGTCGACGCGCTGGGGCGAACCGTCGTGCCGGGCGCGGCGACCCGAATCGTGACGCTCGGCTCCGACGTCACCGAGATCGTCCACGCGCTGGGCGCCGGCGAGCGGATCATCTCCGTCGATCGCGGCAGCAAATATCCGCCTGAAGTCGCGCAAAAACCCAATGTCGGCTACCGCCGCCAGCTTTCGGTCGAGGGGCTGGCCAGCCTGCGTCCCGACCTGATCCTGGCGGCCGAGGACAGCGGACCGCCGGAGGCGGTCGAGGTGCTAAAATCACTGGCGATCCCGATCGTCTTCGTCCCGCAGGACAACAGCCCGCAAGGCATCGAGCGGAAGATCACCCTGATCGCCGCCAGCCTTAGGCTCGAGGACAAGGGCAAGGTGGTTTCCGCCGAGGTGCTCACCGCCTTTCAGACGGCAGCCGATCTGGCAGCAAAAATCCCGCCGGAGCGGCGCAAGAAGGTGGTGTTCTTCCATGGCCTCGTGAAGCTGAGCGCTGCCGGCGCCGGCACCTCTGCCGACGCCATCATTCGCTATGCCGGCGGCCTCAACCCGATGGATGTCGTGCATGGCTACAGGGCGGCATCGGAGGAAAAGCTGATCGAGATGGCGCCTGACGTCATCCTGATGATGAGCGACGGCAAGAGCGGGCCGACGCCCGAGCAGGTGTTCGGCAACCGCGCGCTGGCGGCAACGCCGGCGGCGGCCAACAAGGCGCTGGTCGTGCTTGACGGCGCCTACATGATCGGCTTCGGGCCGCGCACATCAGATGCGATCCGCGATCTGGCGAAGGCGCTTTATCCGGAAGGGGAATGACGCCGTAAAATCGCAAGGCGGTTCGGCTGGGCAGTACCAATTCGTCGGCGAACCAGTTGAGCTTGATAAATCCTGTCCGTCCGGATTTCTCCGGATCGGCTTCCGCCCGAACAAACTTGGCGGCTCGGCCTGAAACATTGGCACGATATTCTAAGCCGCGCGGTTGACCGCGAATGCGCTATCCAGCCTATAATTATACTAAATTCATTGACTAACTGCGGACGTTCAGGGCGCTCGCACCTTGGCCTGTGAAAATGGTTGCACAAGGGAGCGCATCGATGCCGAAGACAGAGTCCAATCCGATCGACCTCGGCACCAGGGCGGCCGATTTCCTGTTGCCCGACGCGCAAGGCGTGCTGCACCGCCTCGCCGATTTCGACGCCAAGCCGGCCCTGCTCGTCGCCTTCATTTCCAACCGTTGCCCGTTCGTCGTGCTGATCCGCGAGCAGCTTGCCGCTTTCGCCAGGGATTATGCGGGCAAGGGGCTGCAAGTGGTGGCGATCAACGCCAACGACCACGAAGCGCATCCGGAAGAAACGCTTGCCCGTATCGGCGAAGAGGCCGAAAAATTTGGCTATTCCTTCCCCTATCTCAAGGATGCGTCGCAGCAGACGGCGAAAGCCTATGGCGCGGCCTGCACGCCCGACTTCTTCCTGTTTGATACCGACCGGCGGCTCGCCTATCACGGCCAGTTCGACGAGGCGCGGCCGGGCAACGGCAAGCCGGTGACGGGTGCCGATCTGCGAGCGGCGGTCGACACGGTGTTGGAGGGCGGCAGGCCCATTGCCAGCCAAGTGCCGTCGATCGGCTGCAACATCAAATGGAGTGCCGGCAACGAGCCGGTCTGGTCTTCCAGCGCGGCGCGCGCGGCCTAGCGCCGGCCTCGACGCATTCGCCAGGTGTCCATGCACAAGCCGCAAAAATCCGCTTCCGACAGCTTGCTGCTCCAGGCAGACGTGCTGGTGCTGGGCGGCGGCCCGTCGGCCGCCTGGGCGGCAGTCGCGGCGGCCGAGGGCGGCGCCAAGGTGGTGCTGGCCGACAAGGGCTATCTCGGCACCAGCGGCGCCACCGCGCCGTCCAACACCGGCACCTGGTGCGTGCCGCCGGGTGACAACAGGCACGCCGTGGTCGAACGACGCTGGCAGCGCACCGGCGAACTCGCCGACCCGCGCTGGATGCTGCGCTGCGTCGACACCGCCTACCGCAACCTGCTCAGGCTGTCCGAATGGGGCTATCCCTTTCCGAGCGAGGATGACGGACGGCTCTACATCGCCAATCTGCGCGGCCCGGACTACATGCGCTTCATGCGCCGCCGGGTGCTTTTGGCCGGCGTCACCGTGCTCGACCATCATCCGGCGCTCGAACTTCTGTCCGACGGCGATGCCATTGTCGGCGCCGCCGGTGTTGCGAGACAGATCGGCCAGGACTGGCGCGTCGACGCCAACGCCGTGGTGCTGGCGACCGGCGGCTGCGCCTTTCGCGAACGCATCCTCGGCGCCACCGGGCTGACTGGCGACGGCTATCTGATGGCGGCCGAAGCCGGCGCCAGCCTGTCGGGCATGGAGTTCACCGGCAAATACACGCTGGCGCCCTATGGCTCATCGCTGAACAAGGGCCTGCCGTTCCGCTGGGCCTCGTTCCATCGCGAAGATGGCTCGCCGATCGTCGGACCGACCGGCGAGCCGTTGCGTAACGGCATCGGCGACCGCGAGGAGGAAGTGGCGCGCGCGCTGATCGACGGCCCGGTCTATGCGCGGCTCGATCAGGCCGAACCGGCGCTGCAAGGCTGGCTGCGCCAGGGCCAGCCGAATTGCTTCGTGCCCTATGACCGCGTCGGCATCGACCCGTTCAGCGAGTTGTTCCGCATCACCTTGCGCGCCGAAGGCACGGTGCGCGGCACCGGCGGCATCGACATCGTCTCCGACGATTGCGCCACCGGCGTGCCCGGCCTCTACGTCGCCGGTGATGCCGCCAGCCGCGAGATGATGACCGGGGCCGTGTCGGGCGGCGGCGCCGTCAATTCATCCTGGGCGCTGGCCAGCGGCTGGTGGGCCGGCAAGGGCGCCTCGACCCATGCCAAGCGCCGCACCGGCAAGGCGTTCCGCAGTGCGGTGCAGTCGCTCGGCCAAGCCGGGTTGCGTCCGGCATCGTCGGCGAGTGCCGACATCTCGGCGAGCGAAGTTATCGAGGTGGTGCGTAGCGAAGTGACGCCGCTCGGCAAGAATTTCTTCCGCACCGGCGAGGGCCTGGAGAAAAGCGGCGAGCGGCTGGAGAGTGTCTGGCGCGACGTGCGCGACCATCTGCAAGGCGAGGGGCTGGATCGGGTCCGCACGCGCGAGGCGGCATCGATCGCCGCTGCCGGGCGCTGGTCCGTGGCCGCAGCGCTGCACCGCACCGAGAGCCGCGGCATGCATCGCCGCACCGACCTACCGGGCAAGAGCCCGGCCTTCGCGCACCGGCTGGTCATCACCGGTGTGGATGAGTTCCGCATCGCAGGTGCGCCTGAGCGGCTGGCGGAGCTGGCGTCATGATCGAGATCGTCTCGGCCACGCGCTGCGTCGAATGCGACATCTGCGTCAAGGTGTGCCCGGCCAACGTCTTCGACGCGACCGACAATGGCGTGCCGGTGATCGCTCGCCAGGAGGACTGCCAGACCTGCTTTCTCTGCGAGATCTACTGCCCGACCGACGCGCTTTATGTGGCCGAGTTCGCCGAAGGGCCGACCGGCATCACGGAAGCTCAGGCCGACGCCCGACGGCTGTTCGGCTCCTATGCCCGCGCGCTTGGCTGGAAGCGCGGCAAGGCGGGCGGCTCGGAATTCGACCCGACGCACCGCATCCGCGTGGCGCAGTGAACCGATCGGAGACAGATATGGATCGCCCGAACATGGACCGGATCGTCGTCAGCGACATCAGCAAGACGTTCCAGCTCAAGCCGGGGCAGTTCGTCACCGTCGATGGCGAGGCGACCGACCGCGTCACCGTGCTCGACGGCGTTGATCTCTCGATCCGCAAAGGCGAGTTCATCACGCTGGTCGGCCCGAGCGGCTCGGGCAAGTCGGTGCTGCTCGATATCATTGGCGGGCTGACGCAGGCGACCGGCGGCAATGTCCAGCTCGACGGCAGGCGCATCACCAGGCCCGATCCAAAGACCGGCTATGTCTTCCAGCAATATGCGTTGTTTCCCTGGCGCACGGCGCTCGCCAACATCGAATATGCGCTGGAAGTGCGCTGCGTGGCCAAGGCCGAGCGTACCGCCACAGCCCGCCATCTGTTGGCGCTGTTCGGCCTTGCTGGTTTCGAGGACCGTTTTCCCAACCAGCTGTCCGGCGGCATGCAGCAGCGTGTGGCAATCGCGCGTGCGCTGGCCAGCAACCCGGAAGTGCTGCTGATGGATGAGCCGTTCGCGGCGCTCGACCAGCAGACGCGTGAACTGCTGCAAGGCGAGCTGCTGCGGATCTGGGGCAAGATCAACACGACTGTCATTTTCGTCACCCACTCGATCGACGAGGCGATCTTCCTCGCCGATCGCGTGGTGGTGATGACGGCGCGGCCGGGCGCGGTGAAGGAGATCATCGATATCGACCTGCCACGGCCGCGCGACGGCGACATCCGCGCCAGCGCCGAATTCAACGCCTATCGCGCCCGCGTCTGGGACGAGCTGCGCGACGAGGTCAACAAGGCGCAGAAGGACTGGACCCTGTCACCAGCCTTCAGTCACTGAGGAGCTGGACCAATGGCCTATCTGACCGAGAAGTTTGGCTCCGCTGGAGCGCTCCACCTGTTTGCCGGCGCTGGCGAAACGGTCGCCGTCGCTAGGGTCCCGGCCATCAAGGCCAGCGCCAAGAACCGGAGCAAGAAAGCGAGCCACGGCACGTTCCTCTATGGCTTGCCGCTGCTCGGCCTGTTCTTCCTGCTGTGGGAGATCGCGCCCCGGCTCGGCTGGCTGAACCGGATCTTCTTTCCGCCGCTGAGCGAGGTGCTGGTCGCCTGGTGGGCGCTGCTCGCCTCGGGCGTGCTGATCGAGCATATCGGCATAAGCCTGCAGCGCGCTGCGATCGGCTTCGCACTCGGCGTGGTGGTGGCCATCCCGCTCGGTCTGTTGATGGGGCGCTATTGGCTGTTCGAGAAGGTTTCCGACCTTCTGGTGCAGACGCTGCGCAACACATCGCAATTCGCACTGCTGCCGGTGTTCATCCTTTTGCTCGGCATTGGTGAGGAATCGAAGGTGGCGATCACCTTCTACTCCTCGGTTTTCTTTCTCCTCGTCAACACGATCAGCGGCGTCAAGTCGGTGGATCCGCTGCTGATCAAGGCGGCGCGCTCGATGGGCACGTCCGACTTCGATCTGTTCCGGAAAGTCATCCTGCCGGCCAGCATTCCCTCGATCGTCGCCGGCGCGCGGCTGGCGGTGAAATCCTCGCTGTTCGCGGTCATTGGCGCCGAGATGCTGGCGGCCAAATCCGGCCTCGGTTTCCTCATCCAGAACTCGCAGCTGATGATGGAAACGGCCGACATGTATGCCGGCATCCTGACGCTGACCGTCATCGGCCTGACCGTCAACTACCTGCTTGTCTGGTTCGAGCGCTGGGCGACAGCCTGGAAAGGCCAGTCCGAGACCTCGCTCATCTGAGCCGTCCATTCATTCCAATCAGGAAGGATTTTCCCATGCCCAGCATTCCATTCGATGCACTTCGCCGACTGCTCCTGAAGGGCGCCATTGCCGTCGTCATCGGCCTTGGCGGCATGCCTGCCTTCGCCCAGGACAAGCCGGAAATCATCCGCATCGGCAGTACCGCGCCGGGGCATCTCAAATTCATCCTCGCCCAGAAGGACGGCTGGTGGGAGAAGGAATTCGCCAAGGACGGCATCAAGGTCGAACTGGTGACTTTCAATGGCGGTTCGGAGGCGACGACAGCGTTGGCCACCGGCGCGATCGAATTCACCTATACCGGCAACAATCCAGCGCTGCGGGTTGCTGCGTCCGGCGCCGACGTCAAGCTGATCGGCCTGTCGAGCTATGTGAAGGCCGGCGGTTCCTACATCGTCGTCAAGACCGACTCGCCGCTGAGGACACTGCAGGATCTCAAGGGTAAGAAGGTCGCCTATTTGACCGGCACGGTGCGGCATTCGAATTTCAGCAAGGCGCTGAACAGCGTCGGCCTGACCACCAATGATGTCGAAGGTCTGAACCTGCCTTTCGAGGCATCCGGCCCGGCGCTGCTGCGCGGCGATATCGACGCCATTGTCGAGACCGATTCGACGGCGGCCAAGCTGGTCGACACCGGCGAGGCGCGCGTCCTGTTCGACACCAGCACCCATCCGGAATGGAACGTGCCCAACGTCATCTCGGTCAACGGCGCCTTCGCGGCGAAATATCCCGATCTGGTCAAGCGGCTGCTGAAGGTCGATATCGAGATTTCGCGCTGGGCCGACGCCCATCCGGACCAGACGATCAAGACCTTTGTCGAGGCGACCAAGTCGTCGGAAAAATCCGTCCGCAAGACCTATGCCGACGGGGTGTTCCATCAGGATCCGAAACTCACGGACGACGCGATCGCCGCCTTGCAGGGCGAGGAGAAATTCATGGCCAGCGCCGGGCTCCTGAAGGGCTCGATCGACTATGGCAAATGGGTCGACAAGAGCTTTGTCGATGGCGCCGCGGCTGAAGTCGCTGCCGTCCAATAGGCCCGGAAAGATCGAGCGGGCGGCGCTTTGCGGCGCCGCCTCGTACAGGTCAAATCTCCGGAATGTTCTCCTTGAAGACCACCTGCAGCCTTGGCTGGTGCAATTCGTAGGGCAGCCCCCGGACCGCATGGATCAGGGTGTTGAGCGCTTCGCGGGCCTCGACGCGCGGGTTCTGGTCGATCACCGCGTCGAGCGTGCCGTCGAGCAGAAGGTCCTTGGTGCCGTCCGTCACTTCGTGGCCGAGGAAGACCATGGATTGGGCGCGGCCGCGCTCCTTGAGCGCGCGGGCGATGCCGGTGTTGCCGGCGCCGACATTGTAGATCGCGGCAAGGTCGGGGTGCCGCTCCAGCAGGGCCGATGCCTCCGAATAGGCCTTCTCGCGGTCGTCGAGCATTTCGCGCATCTCGACGATCTGCAGATTGGGTGATTCCTCGGTCAATACGTGGCGGAACCCCATCTCGCGTTCCTCGTGGCCGCGATAAGACAGCGAGCCGGCGAACAGCGCCACCTTGCCCGGACGCCCCGATCCCATGAAGCGGTTGAGCAGATAGCCGGCCAGCCGCCCGGCGGCGCGGTTGTCGATGCCGATATAGGCGACCCTGGGTACATGCAGGATGTCGGAGGCGATGGTCACCACCTTGATGTCGTTGGCCGACAGGGAGCGGATTGCTTCGCGCACCGTCGGATGGTCGAGCGCGATGACGCCGACGCCTTGCGTCTGTCCGCGCAGATCCTGCAACAGGCGAGCAAGCCGGTCAGGATTGAAGCCCTCGATGGTGGCGATATGGACATCGAGGTCGGGCCGCGCCAGAGCCTGTGCCTCGATCTGGCGGTGCAGCATCTTGATGAAGGAATTGGTGCCGGCCGGCAGGGCGAAGTCGAGCCGGATGACCTCGCCGGGCGAGGGTCGTGGCGGCGCGCCGTTCGGGCCTTCGGCGATGTAGCCGAGTCGCTGCGCCATTTCGAGCACGATTTCCCGTGTGCGCGCCCGTACGCCGGGTCGGTTGTTGAGCACGCGGTCGACGGTGGCGGCCGAGACGCCGGCCTCCCGGGCTATGTCAGTCAGGGTGGAACGCACCGTCTTTCATCTCCTGCATGCGTCAGATCGGCTGGTGACGGCTTCCCCGCCATCGGCGATTCTGATGGGAAATGATGTATCCGCCCTTGGCCGATGTGCAAGCCGCCGCGCTAAATCAAATCGTCCGGCAGGGCTGCGCAGCGCCGGTAAGGGCCGGGTGCCCTCAAATTGAGGCATTCGGCGTGACGCATGGATCCCGTTTTTGTGCATTTCCTTGCCTTGTTGCAACGTTATGAGGTGTTTTGATTATTTATGATGTTGACAGCCTTGCCATGCTGCCGTCAATATCCCTCATAAGGGCCGTGGAGGAAACGTGGCCCTGAGGGAGGAGTTTCAATGTCTGACTTGATCCGCATCTCGCGGCGCCGGCTGCTGGCATCCGGAGGAAAGGCGGCTGTGATCATGGCCGCCGCTGGTATCGCACCCCAATTCATTCGTCCCGGACGTGCCTATGCGGCCGACGCGCTGGCGCCCGGCATGATCGGCGGCCCGACGGGCTTCGAAGGGGCCGAGCGCTACCAGTATGGCGCCGATACGCCGGAAGGCCGCGCCATCGAGGCGGCCAAGGCGCTGAAGGGCGCCGGCAAGGCGCCGGCCAAGATCGTGCTCGGCCTGTCCGACGGCTCGATCGGCCAGCTCACGCAGCCGTTCCCGGCCGGTGCGCCGTCGATCAAGGAGCTGTGGGAAAAGGAAACCGGCATCGCGATCGAAATCGTCGGTTTGCCGAACGGCCAGGAATTCACCAAGACGATGCAGGACATCTCCACCAAGGGTGGGGCCTACGACATCTACTCGACCGAATGGAACCGTCTTGGCGACCTCGCCGAAACCGGCGGCATCGCCAAGCTCGACGACTTTGTCGCGCAGCATAAGCCTGAATGGGACGATCCGGTCAGCGGCTATGTCAACGGCGCCAAGGGCGTGTCGCTGCTCAACAAATACCGCGGCTCGAACTATGGCGTGTCGCTGGACGGCGACTTCCAGACTTGGGTCTACCGCGCCGACCTGTTCGGCGACGAAGCCGAGAAGAAGGCCTTCAAGGACAAATACGGCTACGATCTGGCGCCGCCGAAGACCTGGAAGCAGCATGGCGACATAGCCGCCTTCTTCCAGCGACCGGACAAGGGCCTGTTCGGCTCGACCGACCTGCGTAACCAGGGCTGGGGCTACACGAACTGGTACCAGCGCTATGTCTCGATGGCTTCGCCCAACCAGTTCCTGTTTGGCGATGACGGCAAGCCGATGATCAATTCCGAGCAAGGCATTGCCGCCACCAATGAATATGTCGCTTCGCTCGCGCATCATTCGCCGGATGCGATCTCCTGGGGTTGGCCGGAGCAATACGGCAACTTCGCCAAGGGTGGTGCGGCGATGACCTGCGCCTTCTCCAACTTGCCGAAATTCCTCGACAATGCCGGCAACAAGGATTCAGCCGTCACCGGCAAGATCGGCTCGATGCTGCCGCCCGGCCGCGAGATCGGCGGCAAGCTGATCAGCCGTTCCGTGTTGTGGTTCTCGCTGACCGGCATGGTCTCGTCGCAGTCGAAAAACCAGGAGGTCGCCTATCTCCTGCTGCAATGGCTGGGCTCGGCCCGTATCTACGCATGGATGAGCGCCAACCCCGGCGGTTATCTGGACCCGTTCCGGCTTTCGGACTTCTCCGATCCGCTGGTGCGCCAGACCTATCATGCCTACCACATGGACGTCGTGCGCGAGACGGTCGCCCGCACCGTGCCGACCATCAACTATCCCGGCGCGACAGCCTTCCACAATGCGCTCGACGAGAACCTGATGGCGGCGCTGACCAAGGCCAAGACATCGGAGCAGGCGATGGCCGATACCGAGGCAGAGTGGAAAAAGATCGCACGGCGCACCGGCGAGGACAAACTGCTCGAAGCCATCAAGACCAACAAGGAGGCCTGGCCGACAGTTCTCGATCCAATCGTCTGATCCTTCTCCCTGGATCATATCGAAGGAGGGGAGGAGCTTGCTTCTCCCCTCCGCCCACAACGCCACCAGCAAAGCCGCCAGATGAAGCGTTCCGTTCCTTTCCTGATATTCCGCTATGCCGCGATCTTCGCGGCCATGGCGGTGACGCTGGTGCCGATCCTGTGGATGGTATCGATGGCCTTCAAGCCGATCGCCGAATGGTCGGCGACCGGCGCCGACCTGACCTGGTGGCCGAAGAACCCGACGCTCAGCAATTTCCGTTTCGTCTTCGGCGAGTCGACCAACAATTTGATCGTCGCGCTCGACCGTAACGCGCTGAAGCCGATCCTCGCATCGCTGCTGTCGGCGGTTTTCGGCACGGTGATCGCCATGTCGGCGGGCACTGCCGCGGCTTATGGGCTGTCGCGTTTCGGCTCCGGCCAGAACCTGCCGCTGGCGCTGATCCAGCTCCGGATCTTTCCGCCGATGGCGGTCATGATCCCGGTGATGATCATGTGGGCTTTCCTCAACTTCACCGATAGCTGGTGGGGCCTGGCGCTGATCTACGGCATCGTCACCTTGCCGTTCGCCTTCTGGCTGATGAAGACCTTCTTCGACGACATGCCGCGCGAGATCGAGGAGGCGGCGCTTGTCGAAGGCTGTTCGCGGCTGCGCGTCTTCACGCGCATCACGCTGCCGATGATGCGCGCGCCGCTCGCCAGTGCGGCGCTCTTCGTCTTCATCCTCAACTGGTCGGACTATTTGATCGCGCTGCTTCTGACGACACGCGAATGGGTGACCATCCCGGTCTACATGGCCTCTCTGTCCTCCTCGATGACCGGGCAGCTCTATGGCGCCAAGGCGGCGCTTGGCCTGATCGCGGCCGTGCCGCCGGTCATCATGGGCATCGCCATCCAACGCCATCTGGTGCGCGGGTTGACGTTCGGGGCGCTCAAGCAATGAGCGCGGTGACTGTCATGACTTCCAAGGATGAGATGAAAGCCGTCGGAACAAGGCCGGGTTCGCGTGACGAGGGCGCAAGGCTGGGTTTCCGGCTGACATTGCCCGCTCAGATCCTCGTGCTGTTCATCTCGGCCTTCCCGCTGTTGATGCAGCTCTACATCAGCGTCACCGACTGGTCGCCTCTGTCGGGCACCGGCTGGTGGAACGCCTGGTCGATGTGGAACAGCTTTGCCAACTACACCGATCTCGCCGCCGACGCGCGCTTCTGGAGCGCGCTGAAGCGTACGGCCATCGTCATGATCGTCTGCGTGCCGGCGGAATTCCTGCTTGGCCTGGCACTGGCGACGCTGTTTGCCGACGATTTCCCGGGCAAGCGCGTCTTCTACTCGATCCTGCTGATGCCGATGATGGTGGTGCCGGCGGTGGCCGGCTACATGTTCTTCATGCTGTTCCAGTCAGGCGGCCCGGTGAACGACATCTTGTCGTCGCTGACCGGTTCTCCCGTCACCATCGCCTGGCTGTCGGATCCGACGCTGGCGCTGATCGCTGTCATGATCGCCGACATCTGGCAATGGACGCCGCTGATGTTCCTCATCCTGCTCGCCGGCCTGGTCGGCGTGCCGGAGGACCAGATCAAGGCGGCGACGCTGCTCGGCGCCAATCCCTGGCAGCGCTTCGTCACCATCGTGCTGCCGAAGATGAAGACGATCATCATCATCGCGCTGGCGATCCGGGTGATAGAGAACTTCAAGATCTTCGACACGCTCTACATCATGACCGGCGGCGGTCCAGGCGTCGCCACCGAAACCATCTCGGTCTACATCTACAAGCTCACCACGCAGGACCTGATCTGGGGCTATGTGGCGGCGATCGCGCTGGCCATTTTGGTCGTGCTGTCGATCGTCGCGGTGTTCGCCATGAAGCGCATGGCGCGGGCACGCGAGGTGGCGGCATGAGCGCAATTCACCTGCAAAACCTGGTCAAGAAATTCGGCGACTTCACCGCGCTGAAAACCATGGATTTGGAAATTGCCGATGGCGAGTTCATGGCGCTGCTCGGCCCGTCGGGCTGCGGCAAGTCGACGACGATGAACATGATCGCCGGCATGGAAGAGCCGACCGGCGGCAAGATCCTGTTCGGCGAGCGCGACATGGCCGGTGTGCCGATGGGCCGGCGCGGCGTCGGCTTCGTCTTCCAGAACTACGCCATCTTCACGCATATGACGGTGCGCCAGAACCTTGCCTATGGGCCAAAAATGCGAGGGGCTGCCAAAGCCGAGATCGATCGCCGTGTCGGCGCCATCGCCGAGATGCTGCAACTGACGCCGCTGCTCGACCGCAAGGCCGACAGGCTGTCAGTCAACATATTGCAGCGGGTGGCGATCGGCCGCTCGGCGATCATGGAGCCGGCGATCTTCCTGCTCGACGAGCCGCTCTCCAATGTCGACGCCGCTTTCCGGGCCGTCATGCGCACCGAACTGAAGCAGCTGCAGCGGCAGTTCCGCCAGACCATGGTCTACGTCACCCACGACCAACTCGAGGCGATGACCATGGCCGACCGCATCGCGGTCATGGATCATGGCGTGCTGCAGCAGGTCGGCACGCCACTCGAGGTCTACAACGATCCCGCCAATGTCTTCGTCGCCCGCTTTATCGGTGCGCCGGGCATGAATCTGCTCAAGGGCAGGCCGGTGGAAAGCGACCGCGGACTGGTCGTCGATCTCGGAGCGTTGGGCACTACGCCGCCGCTGCCGGGCGAACTCGCGGCGGCCATGCGCGGGGCGCGCGGCGAGGTGCTTTACGGATTTCGGCCGGAGCAGGCGACGCTGGTGCAGAATGGGCAAGGTCTTGCCATGCAGGTCACCTTTGTCGAGCGGATCGGTGCGCGCACCATCGTTCATCTCGGCCAGGGCGAGGCGGCTGTGAAAACGGTGTTCGACAATGATGTCGGACTGGCTATCGGCGACACCGCTGTCATTGCCCCCACTACGTCGTCGGTGCGCGTCTTCGACGCCGCTACCGGCCTTGCGATAAAGGCAGGTTGAGATGGCCGATATCGTCTTTCGCAATGTGACCAAACGCTACGGCAATATACTCGCCGTCGACGACGCCTCGTTCACCGTCAACGACAATGAGTTCTTCTGCTTCTTCGGACCGCCGCTGTCAGGCAAGTCGACCATTCTGCGCCTGGTGCTCGGGCTGGAGACACCTGACACCGGTGAAGTCCTGATCGGAGGCAGGCCGGTCAACGCGATGTCGCCGGCCGAGCGCAACGTGGCGATGGTGTTCCAGAACCTGGCGCTGTTTCCGCATATGAGCGCGCTCGAAAATGTCCGCTTTCCCCTGGTCGAACGCCGGGTCGCCGAGGCCGAGATCAAGTGGCGGGTCACGGACGTCGCGGCGAAGCTGCATATCGGCCATATCCTGCACAAGCCGCCGGGACAGCTTTCGGGCGGGGAGCGGCAGCGCGTGGCGATCGCGCGGGCTCTGGTGCGCGATCCCAATGCCTATCTGATGGATGATCCGATCTCGGCGCTAGACGCCAGGCTGCGCGAGGAAACGCGCGTCGAGCTGAAGCGCATCCAGCGCGAACTCGGCAAGACGCTGATCTATGTCACGCATGACCAGGAAGAGGCGATGTCGGTCGCCGACCGCATCGCCATCCTGGAGGACGGCAAGATCAGGCAGATCGGCACGCCGGCAGAGATCTACGACCGCCCGGCCAGCACGTATGTGGCAAGGCTGCTTGGCTCGCCGATGATGAACATTCTCAGATCGGCGCGCAGCGAGGGCGGTGTCGAAGCGGCTGAAGGGACGATCCGCATCGAAGACAAGACAGCGCCCGCCGACGCCGTGGAGATCGGCCTGAGGCCGGAAGACATCAAGGTTAGACCGTGGGCGGATGGGGGCCCGGGCCGCCCGGCGCGAGTGTTCGAGGTCGAGCCGCTTGGCGGCTATACCGTGGTGACGCTCGCTGCCGGGCAGGCGCGGCTAAAGGCATTGCTGCGCGGCCAGCCCGACGTCCGGCCGGATGCCATGGTGGCGATATCCTGCGAGCCGGCCAGAGTGCATTATTTCGAACAGAGCGGCGGAGCGTTGGCACGATGACGGCCGCCGCAAGGAAAGAGTTTCGGGAGGAAGAGATGGCAAGCAAAGACTTCGAGCCGGACGTGAAGGTCCGCACGAAGGAATACAGGATCGGCTGCGTCGGCGCCGGCATGATCATGGCCGAGTGCCATCTCGCCGCCTACAAGGAAGCTGGATTCCCGGTGGTGGCGATCGCCTCGCGCACCAGGGCCAGCGCCGAGAAGGTGGCGACGCGCTGGAGCATCCCCACGGTCCACGACACGCCCGAAAAACTGATCGAGGACGAGAATGTCGAGATCATCGATCTTGCCTTCCCGCCCGACCTGCAGCCGGCGCTGATCCGTCACGCGCTGAAGCAGAAGCACATCAAGGCGATCCTGGCGCAGAAGCCGTTGGCCTTGTCGGTCGACGAAGCGGTCAAGCTGCGTGACGAGGCGGCCAAGGCCGGCAAGATCCTCTCGGTCAATCAGAACATGCGCTACGACCAGTCGATGCGCGTCTTGAAGCAGATCATCGACAGCGGCGCGCTGGGCGAGATCATCTTCGCCCAGATCGACATGCACGCCATCCCCCACTGGCAAAGCTTCCTCGAGGATTACGACCGGCTGACGCTGGCCAATATGAGCGTGCATCATCTCGATGTGCTGCGCTTCCTGTTCGGTGACCCCTCAGAGATCACCACGCTGACGCGGAAGGATCCGCGCACGACATTCGACCATTCCGACGGCATCACCGTGTCGACGCTGCGCTTCCCGTCCGGCGTGCTCGCCGTGTCGCTGGAGGATGTCTGGTCCGGTCCGCGCCAGGATGGCTACAAGGACGACCAGCACATCAACTGGCGCGTCGACGGCACCAAGGGCGTCGCGAAGGGCACCATCGGCTGGCCGACGGGCGCGGCCTCGACGCTGACCTATGCCTCGACCGAGACGACCGGCGGCGAATGGGTCAGCCCGAGTTGGGACACGATGTGGTTCCCGCATGCCTTTATCGGCGTGATGGAGCAGCTCCAGCATGCGGTGAAGACCGGCACGCCGCCGGCGCTGTCGGTGGCCGACAACGTCAAGACCATGGCGCTGGTCGAGGCGGGCTATCGCTCGATCGACGAGGGCCGCACTGTCAAGCTTTCCGAAATCGCTATCTGATCACCGCAACTGAAACACCAGACAACTGAATCGCTTACAGGGAGGAATTCACACCATGATGCAGGCAGGTATTTTCACGGGCTATTTCCCGTACGGCCTCGAAGAGACGGCGAAGAAGATCCGCGGGCTCGATTTCAACACGGTGCAGCTCGACCTGCATTTCAAGGACGTCGACCTGTCGGCGGGGCAGATCACCAAGGACAAGGCCAAGAAGGTGCGCGACGTCTTCCGCGATCATCACCTGCCGGTGTGCTGCATTTCCGGCTACACAAACATCATCCATCCCGACAAGGCCGAGCGCGACAAGCGTGTCGGCTATCTCAAGGAGATCATCCGCAACGCCCGCCATTTCGGCAGCCCGTATGTGATCTCGGAAACCGGCACCTACAACACCGAATCCGACTGGGTGCATCACCCCAAGAACAAGACCGAGGAAGGGTTCGAGGAGTGCCGCAAGGTGGTCGCCGAGCTCGCCCAGACGGCCTATGACCACGGCGCGGTCTTCCTGCTCGAAACCTACGTCAACAACGTCGTCGGCTCGGTCGAGGAGACGGTGAAGATGTTCGCGCAGGTCGACCATCCCGGCCTTGGTCTGCTGATGGACCCGACCAATTATTTCGAGACGCATAACATCGACAGGATGGACCAGATCCTGAACCAGGTGTTCGACACGCTGACCGACAAGATCAGAATAGCTCACGCCAAGGACGTCAAGCGTTCGGGCGGCGACAAGTCCGAGAAGCACGCCGATATCGGCGACGAGGACGCGCTGGAGAGCCACACCTTCCGTGGCGTCGGCGAGATCGAGCTGCCGGCACCGGGCCTCGGTTCGCTGAACTACGATCTCTACCTCCAGCGGCTGGCGGAAAAGCATCCGAACATTCCTGTGATCATCGAGCATCTCTCGGAAGACGACGTGCCGCGCGCCAAGAAATTCCTCGATGGGAAGTTCCGCGCCAACGGTCTGTGACGGTCACTGCGCGCTGTCGGTTCGCGGCGGCGCGGCCCAAAAGCAAGGGAGGAAAGAATGTTGAAGTTCGCATTGAAACTGGCGGCTGCCGCAACGCTGCTCGCCAGCGTCGCGCTAGGCTCGCCGGCAATGGCGCAGGATGGCCAGAAGACGTTTTACCTGCTGTCGCATGGCGGTCCCTCGGATGCGTTCTGGCTCGACTGGAATGCCGGCGCGACCAAAGCCTGCGACCAGCTCAAGGTGACCTGCAAGATCTCCTTTAGCGGCGGCGACATGGCGGCGCAGAAGGAGGCCTTCAATTCCGCGCTTGCGGCCAAGCCCGACGGCATCGCCACCACCTCGGCCCAGCCGGGCTTGTGGACCGAGGAAGTGAAGGTTGCCAAGGCGGCCGGGATCCCGATCGTGTTCTTCAACACAGACGATCCGGCGACCGGACGGCAGGCCTATGTCGGCGCCGATCTCAAGGAGGCGGGCGTCATCTGGGCCAAGTATCTCGTCGACCGCAAGATGGTGAAGCAGGGCGACAAGGTGTTCCTGCCGGTGGAAGTGCCCGGCGCCAGCTATCAGCAGCTGGAGACCGAAGGCATCGCCAGCGTCTTCGATCCGTTGGGGATCAAATATGATGTGGTCGATTGCGGCACCGACCCGGCCGGCATCATTGCCAAGATGACCGACTATATGGTGGCCAACAATCCGCCGGCGATCATCGCGCTCGGCGATTCCGTGGCGGCCAGCGTCAAACGGGTGTTCGACGGCGCAGGTGTGCCGGCCGGCAAGATCCCGGTCGTCGGCTGGGGCAATTCGAAGGAAACCGCCGAGGCCGTCAAATCCGGCTTCGTCAACGCGGCCGCCTGGCAGTTTCCGTCTGCGCAGGGCTTCATGCCGGTGGCGCTGCTCGGGCTCGCCGCGTCGGGCGAACCGATCGGCTACGACATCCATACTTTCAGCCTTTACGACGCCTCAAGCGTCGAACCGATCCTGAAACTCTACGACACGAAGTGAAAACCGGTGCCCGCGGCGCAGGCCGCGGGCACCACTTCAAAGCATGGTTCAAGCAGTCATGATGATCGCCGCAGAAGACGAAATGCCTGTCGGGAAACGCAGATCGAGCCTTATACGCTCGCCGCAATTCTCCTCGCTCGTCATCCTCATTGTCCTGCTCGCGATTTTCGCCATCGCCGATGCCAATTTCCTGTCGCCGCTCAACATCTCCAACATGATGGCGTTCCTCCCCGAGCTCGGCATCATCGCGCTCGGCATGACGCTGCTTCTGACGGCGGGCGAATTCGACCTGTCGGTTGGTGCCGTGTTCGGGCTGGCGCCGGTCGTCGTCATGCTTCTGGTGCAGAACGGAGGCGTCGATATCGGCTTCGCGCTTCTGGCCGGGCTTCTGCTGTGCGTCGCCATCGGCGCGATCAACGGGTTGATCGTCACCAAGATCGGCATTTCGTCCTTCCTGGTCACGCTGTCCATGCTGCTCGTGGTGCGCGGGGCGGCGCTCTACATCACGCAGGGCTTTCCGCTGAAATCCTGGGACCAGCCAGGCTTTTTCGTCACGCTGCTGGCCGGCAGCTTCAATGTCGGTTCGTTCAGGTTCTACACCTCGCTGTGGTGGTTCATCGGTCTCTCGCTGCTGGCGATCTACGTGCTGCGCTATGCCAAGCTCGGCAACTGGATCAGCGCCATCGGCTCCAACCGGAACGCGGCGGTGGCGCGCGGCGTGCCGGCGGACGCAGTCAAGGTGTGGCTGTTCATCCTGACTTCGGTCCTGGCGGGACTGGCCGGCATGATCAGCGCTTTCCGCATCTCGGCCGCCTCACCGGTGGCCGGCACCGGCTACGAGCTCGAAGTGATCGCCATGGTGGTGGTCGGCGGCACGGCGCTGACCGGCGGACGCGGCACGATCCTCGGCACCATCGTCGGCGCGCTGATGCTGCGCGCGATCCGCAACGGCATCGTGCTGATCGGCGTGCCGGGCCTCGCCTACAACATCTTCGTCGGCCTCATCATCCTCGCCATGCTCATCCTGCACGCTTTGCTGCAGAAGAACGCTGCGAGGGGCTGATCATGGAAGTTCTCCGGCTGCAGAATCTGCAAAAATCCTTCGGCAGCGTTCGGGCGCTGAAGAATGCGTCCTTTGCCCTCAAGGAGGGCGAGGTGGTGGCCTTGCTCGGAGACAATGGCGCCGGCAAATCGACGCTGATCAAGGCGATCTCGGGCGTGTTTCCAGCCGATCGGGGCGACATCTATGTGCGCGGCGAAAAGGTTTCGATCCGCTCGACGCGCGATGCGATGGACCTCGGCATAGAGACCATCCACCAGGACACGTCGCTGGCGCCGGATCTCAGCATTGCGCGCAATCTTTTCCTTGGGCGCGAACCGGTCAAGCTGAAATGGCTGGGCGTGTTCGCGCCGCTCGATTTCGCCAAATTGCGCGACGCGGCGTCGGCGCTGTTGAAGCGCGTCGGCATCTCGAAGAAACTCGACGCCGATGCGCTGGTCTTAACGCTGTCGGGCGGCGAGCGCCAGTCGATTGCGATTTCTCGCGCCATGCAGTTCGCCGCCAAGGTCATTATCCTCGACGAACCGACCAACAATCTCGGTGTCGAGGAAACCCATGGCGTGCTGCGCTTCGTCAAGGAGGTGCGTGACGCCGGCCATTCGGTGCTCTTGATCACCCACAACATCCATCACGTGTTCCAGGTCGCCGACCGTATCATCGTCATGCGCCGCGGCGAGATCGTCGCCGAGCAGACGGTTGCCGATACCGATCTCCTGACCGTGGAAAGCATCATCACCGGCGCCGACATGTCGGCCCTGCTGAAAGAGACGAGAGCGAAGTGAAGAAGTTGGCCGTCACATGGTAGAACTTTACGGCAAGACGCTTTCGCGCCGGCAGGTGTCGGAACGTTCGGGCATGCTGTCGCAATTTGCCGGCGTGCGGCTGATGACGCTTGGCGACGGGGTGGAACGCGGCATTCGCATGCTGGAGTTCCGTACTGGCACGGGGCTGCGCTTCACCGCGCTGGTCGACCGGGCGCTCGACATCGCCGACTGCGACTTCAAGGGCCAGGCGATCGGCTGGCATTCGCCGAGCGGCTTTCGTCATCCCGGCCTGCACGATTACGAGGGGGAGGGCGGGCTCGCCTGGGCACGCTCGTTTTCTGGGCTGCTTGTCACCTGCGGCCTCGACCACATATTGGGCCGCGAAGAGGTGCCGGCCGATAGCTACAACTACCCGGGAAAGAAGACCGTGATCCATTCGCTGCATGGCCGCGTCGGTACCATTCCGGCGCGGTTGACCGGTTATGGCGAGACCTGGGATGGCGACCGCTGCGTGCTTTGGGCCGAAGGCGTCGTTCAGCAATCGGCGGTGTTCGGCGAGGATCTGCACCTGCTGCGGCGCATCGAGGCCGATGTCGGCGGCAACGAGATCCGGCTGTCGGACCGCGTCGTCAATCACGGCTTCAACCGCACGCCGCATATGTATTTCTACCACGTCAACGTCAGCCATCCCTTGCTCGATGAGGGCTCGCGCTATCTGGCACCGATCCGCGATGTCGTCTGGGCCGGTCATGACGGCGAGCGTTACCAGGCGCAGAAGGTCGGCTACCGCACGATGCCGGCGCCACAGTCGGGTTTCAGCGAGCAGGTCTGGCAACATGAGATGGCGGCCGATGCCAATGGCGAGGTGCCTGTGGCTGTGGTCAACGATCGGCTCGGACTCGGCTTCGAAGTGGTGACGCGCAAGGACCAGCTGCCTTGCGCCTATCAATGGCAGAATTTCCAGGCAGGGCAGTATGCGCTGGGCATAGAGCCGTCGACACACCATGTCTTGGGCAATCTCGCGGCGCGCGAGCGAGGCGAGATGATCTGGCTGGAGCATGGCGAAAGCCGTTCCTACGACGCGATGTTCCGAGTGCTCGACGGTGCCGGCGAGATCGCCGCGACGGAAGAGAGGATCGCTTCGATCGCCAGGCAACCGCAACAGGATTATCCTGCGCCGTCGGGCAATTTTCCGGGATTGGCGGACAGGGCATGATGCGAAACGAATGCTCCGGCTGGCGGGCCGGAAATCGGAGGTCGATGTGATGGCGAAAAAGCGCGACTACAGCCTGGTCGGGGAAAGCACGCGCACCGCGATCGAGACCGGGCTGGCCTCGGCCGAGTGGTATCACACCGATGTGCCGCGCAAGGCGATGAAAGAGCTGATGCAACGCTCGGACGGGCCGGCGATCCGCGACACGATCATCTGGATCGTTGCCATATTGGGCTCTGCCGCCGGGATCGCCTGGTTCTGGGGCACGTGGTGGGTGGTGCCGTTCCTGCTCGTCTATGGCGTGCTCTACGGCTCGTCCAGCGACTCGCGCTGGCACGAGTGCGGCCACGGCACCGCTTTCCGCACGCGCTGGATGAACGATGCCGTCTACCAGATCGCCAGCTTCATGCTGATGCGCAACCCTGTGACCTGGCGCTGGAGCCATGCCCGCCATCACACCGACACGATCATCGTCGGCCGCGACGCCGAGATCGCGGTGATGCGTCCGCCGGACCTTCTGCGCGCCGCACTCGCCTTCACCGGCATTCTCGATTTCCGCTATTCGCTGCCGACGCTGGTGCGCAATGCGTTCGGCAGCATCTCGCCCGACGAGAAAAGCTTTATTCCCGAGATGGAGCTTCACAAGGTGGTCACAGCCGCGCGCTGGCATGTCGCTATCTATGTCGCGGCGATCGCGCTGGCGCTTTATCTGTGGTCGTTCCTGCCGCTGGTGCTTATCGGCCTGCCGCGCCTCTACGGCAGCTGGCACATGGTGCTGACCGGCCTGCTGCAGCATATCGGCCTGGCCGATAATGTCACCGACCACCGGCTGAACACGCGCACCGTCTACATGAACCCGATCAGCCGCTTCATCTACTGGAACATGAACTACCATGTCGAACATCACATGTTCCCGATGGTGCCGTATCACGCGCTGCCGAGGCTGCATGAATTGATCAAGCATGATCTGCCCGCGCCGAACCCTTCGATGTGGCATGCCTATCGCGAGGTCTGGCCGGTGCTGCTGAAGCAGCTTCAGTACGAGGACTATTTCCTCAAGCGCGAGCTGCCGCCGACGGCGCGGCCGTATCGGGACGAGTTTCATGCGCTGACCGTTCCGGCGGCGGCGGAATAGGGGAGAGGCAGATGGCCGACTGGGTTGAAGCGTGCGGCGTCGACGATGTCGAGGAAGAGGATGTCATCCGCTTCGATCATGGCGGCCGTACCTTCGCCATCTATCGCAGTCCCGATGACGAGTACTTCGCCACCGACGGATACTGCACGCATGAGAAGGCGCATTTGGCCGATGGGCTGGTGATGGACGACATCATCGAATGCCCCAAGCACAATGGCCGCTTCAACTACAAGACGGGTGTGGCCCGAGGCGCACCGGTATGCGTCAATCTCGCCACCTATCCGGTGAAGGTCGAGGCTGGCAAAGTGATGATCCAGATCGGCTGACCTGCCGCCGAATGCAACTGAGGGAACCCATTTGATGAGCCGAAAAAGACCGACGGTGGCGGATTTGCGCGCCATGAAGGGCAAGCGACAGCTGACCATGCTGCGCGTGCTGACGATGGACGAGGCCGAGGCCGCCGAGCGCGCCGGGGTCGACATCGTCTCGGTGCCGCCCGAACTGGTGCTCAACCCGCAATTTCGGGACGCCGCACCCAGCCTGTTCACCATGCCGGGCGACAATTTCTACGAGATCGGCACGGCGGACGATTTCGTGCGCTGGGCCTTCCGGCTCTACAAGGCCGGCGCCGACGCGGTCTATTGCAGCGCCGGCTACGCTACGATCAAGCGGATGGCCGATGACAATATCCCGGTGATCGGCCATGTCGGGCTGATCCCGTCACGGGCCACCTGGACCGGCGGCTTCAAGGCGGTTGGCAAGACCGCCGATACCGCCATGGAGGTCTTCGCGGCGGTGAAACAACTGGAGGCCGCAGGCGCCATCGGCGCCGAGATCGAGGTCGTGCCGATCGAGGTGGCCAAGGCGATCTCGGAACGCACATCGTTGATCATGCTGTCGATGGGGGCGGGCATTGGCTGCGACGCGCAGTATCTGTTCGCCGACGACATCCTCGGCCAGAACCGTGGCCACATGCCCCGCCACTCCAAGGTCTATCGCAATTTTGCCGCCGAATATGATCGTTTGCAAGCCGAGCGCATCGCCGCGTTCTCGGAGTATGTCGCCGATGTCAACAGTCTGGCCTATCCCGAAGACAAGCATGTGGTGCATATGGATCCGGCTGAACTCAGCCTGTTCATGAAGAGGGTCGACGGGGCGTGAAATCTCAAGGCAATGATGCGACGGACGACGCCGCGCCGGTTCATATTCTTACGCTTTCTTGCGAGGACCAGCCGGGGATCGTCGCCGCGGTCACGGCGGAGCTTGCCGCGAACGGCGCCAACATCGCCGAAAGCAGCCAGTTCTGGGACCGGCAGACCAATCGCTTTTTCATGCGGATCGCCTTCATCAGCCCGCCAGGCTCGACCAGGGACAGTCTGGAACGGGCCTTGAAATCAAGTGTCGACCGGTTCGGCATGAAGACCGCGCTCGTCGATCAGGGGCGCCGCCCGAAGATCATCGTCATGGTCTCCAGGTTCGACCACGCGCTTCTGCATCTGCTGTACCAGATCAGGGTCGGCTGGCTGAACGCGGAGGTTGCCGCCGTCGTCTCCAACCACGAGGATGCCCGCCGCTTCGCCGAGCTGGAGGGCATTCCCTACCACCATTGGCCGACCACCAGGGAGAACAAGGCCGAGCAGGAACAGAAGCTGCTGGACCTGGTGCAGCAAACAGGGGCCGAACTGGTCATCCTGGCGCGCTACATGCAGGTGTTCTCGAAAAGCCTGTCGGACCGGCTGTTCGGACGGGCGATCAACATCCACCATTCCTTCCTGCCGAGCTTCAAGGGCGCCAAGCCTTATCACCAGGCCTTCGACCGCGGCGTCAAGCTGATCGGTGCGACGGCGCATTACGTCACGTCCGACCTCGACGAGGGCCCGATCATCGATCAGGAGACCGAACGCGTCACCCATGCGATGAGCGCCGAGGATTTCGTCGCCGTCGGGCGCGACATCGAAAGCCGGGTGCTGGCGCGCGCGGTCAAGCTGCATCTCGAAGCCCGCGTCATGCTCAACGGCCACAAGACCGTCGTCTTCTGAGAAGCCGCGTCAGGCCGGCCAATTTCCACCGGCGAGCGCGGCGTAGAGCGCCTCGGCGTCGATGCCGAGCGGCCGGTCCTCCTTCAGAGCAGGGACCAGCGCGCGGATCGCCGTGTGAATTGCGGCGGTGCGTGGCGCTGGCGTGAAACCGTCGCGCAGGTCGACCGCTTGTGCGGCCGCCATCAGCTCGAAAGCGATCAGGCGGCGCCATAGCGCGATCATCCCGGCGCATTTCGCAACCGCCAGAGGTGTCTGCGTGGCGTGATCCTCGACGCCCTCCGAAACCGGAAGAAAGTCGAGCATCACCGGATTGGCCTTGTGGCGGATGGCGGCCAGGATCGAGGTCACTGTCTTCTGTAGCGGCACGAAGCCGGCCGAGGCGCCGCCGACCGGCGACAGATATTTCGGCAGGCCATTGCGGCCCGAACCGGTAAGCTGGATGAAGCGCGCGGCACTGGCCGCGGCACATTGGGCGATCGCCAGGCCGAGCGTCTCAAAGGCGAGCGCCAGTGCGGCGGTGTGGAAATTGCCGGTCGACAGCACCAGCTCATCATCGCCCAGCACCAGCGGGTTGTCGGCGGCGGCGTTGAGTTCGATCTCGACAGCCTGTCTCGCCTGACCGATCGCCTCGATCAGCGCGCCATGGATCGACGGCATGCAGCGGATCGACAGCGGGTCCTGCAAGGTGGTCGGCACCAGCGCCTCGTCGCGGACGAGCAGATCGTGCAGCACCTTGGCTGCTTCCTGCTGGCCGGCCGCCGGGCGCGCCATATGCAGGCGCGGATCGAGGATGGTGCGGTTGGCACCAAAACCTTCCATGGTCAGCGCCCCGGCCTGCTGTTGCTGGGCAAGGGCGGACAGCGCATCCGTCACCGCAAGCGCGCCGCTGCCGGCGGATACCGCCGAAGCGTTGATCAGCGACAGCCCGTCCTTGGGCGCCAGGCTGATAGGGGCGAGGCGCGCCATCATCAACGCCTTGGCTGCCGGCATGCGACGGCCCTGATAGTCGGCTTCGCCTTCGCCGGTGAGCATGCGGGCGAGTGCCGTCATCAGCACCAGGTCGCCGGCGCCGATCGAGCCGAGCGACGGCATGACGGGATGGACGCCGGCATTGAGCGCGTCGACCAAAGCGACGAAGACGAAGGGCGAAAGGCCGGAGCCGCCAACCGACAGCATCGCGGCGCGGGCAAGCATAGTAGCGCGCACGGCTTCGACCGGCAGCGCTTCGCCGACCGCGCCGTTGCGTCCCTCCAGCAATTGGCGCTGGAAAGCGCTGGCGTCGCCCTCTACAGCAGTGCCGAGATTGGCGCCGAGCCCGGTGTTGAGGCCATAGATCTGCTGGCCGGACGCGGCGGCCTGGTCAAGCACTTTTCGCGCCTTCTCCAGCCTGCCGATGACATCAGGTCCGATTTCCACCTTGCGCGCTTCGCGGGCGACCGCAGCGACATCGCCAATGCCGACGCCGGTTCCGGCGAGGACGAGCGCGCTCATGCGAAGCGCAGCCTCTGGCCGATACCTTGCACTTGCGCCTTGGCCAGCATCGCCTTGCCCAGTGCAATGTCGGACAGCGACAGGCCGCGATGCCAGAACAGGATCGTTTCGTCGTCGCTTTCTCGCCCGACTTTCAGACCGGCGGCGATCTGGCCGAGCTCGGCATGCAGCGTCTTCTCGCTCAGCCGCCCGGTCTCGACATGGGCGCGCAGTGAGCCGAACTTGCCGCCCTTGCATTGGCCCCAATCGTCGACGACCATTTTCTGCATGATGTCGGTCAGCGACAGTTCGACCGCGCTCATCGTGCCATAGGGCACGACCAGCGCGCCGGGCTTGATCCATTCGGTCTTGAGCAGCGGTTGCGGCTCCGGCAGCCGCGAGGCTTCGACGACGATGTCGGCGCCCTCGATGCAGCTCTTCCAGTCGGCCACCGCCGTCACCGTCTTGCCGAAATCGGCGGAGAGTTTGGCGGCAAAACCGTCGCGGCTTTCCGGCCGGCGCGAATGGACGCGGATCTCGTCGAAGTCGCAGAGATGGTCGAGCAGGCGCACGTTCCAGTAGGCGGTGCCGCGCGCGCCGATATGGGCCAGCACCTTGGAATTCTTGCGCGCCAGATGTTTGGCGCCGATGGCGGTGACAGCGCCTGTGCGCATGTCGGTGATGACGGTGGCGTCGAGGATGGCGCGCGGCGCGCCGGTGCGCGGGTCGAACAGATTGAGAATGCCGAATTCGGAAGGCAGGCCGTGCAGGTAGTTGTCGACATAGTCGCCGACGATCTTGACGCCGGCGGTGTCGAGCGGCGCGACGTAGCCGCGCAGCACATTGAAATGGCCGTGGAAGGACGGATCCGGCTCCAGATGGACGCGCGGTTCGATCACCGTCTGGCCATTGCCTTGCGCCACCAGGCCAGCCTCCACGGCAGCAATGATTTCGCCATCGGTCATGGCAAGGGCGTCGATGTCGAGGGCATTGAGGTAGTCGATATAGATGGGCTTCATGTTACGCGGACACTTTCCTCGGCCACCCCGTTCATCCCATAGCAGGCCGTGGCGGCACACGAAAGTTTGTTGCGACGTCTCTGGACGCGGCCGGTGAGATGCTGTTCAAACCGGTTCCGTCATGACTGCCATTCCCGATACCGAAATCTTACCCGAAACGGCCACCAATGCGCGGCGCGTGGCGCTGATCGTCGCCATCGCCTTCTTCATGCAGTTGCTGGATTCGACGATCATCTCGACCTCGCTGCCGCAGATGGGCGCGTCCTTCGGCGTGTCGCCGGTGGCGATGAGCATCGGCATCACCGTATACATGCTGACCATGGCGGTGTTCGTGCCGCTGTCGGGCTGGCTCGCCGACCGGTTCGGGGCGCGAAACATCTTCCTGTTGGCGATCGTCCTGTTCACCCTGGCTTCGCTCGCCTGCGGCCTCTCGCAAACCCTGACCCAGTTTGTCGCCGCCCGTGTCGTGCAAGGGCTCGGCAGCGCGCTGATGACGCCGGTCGGGCGGATTCTCGTCCTGCGCAATGCGTCGAAATCCGAATTGCTCAACGCCACGGCGCTGATCACCTGGCCAGCACTGTTTGCGCCGGTGGTCGGGCCGGTACTCGGCGGCTTCATCACCACCTATCTGTCCTGGCACTGGAATTTCTTCATCAACATCCCGCTCGGCGTGATCGGGCTGGCGCTGGTCGCTCGCTTCATTCCGGGCGACCGTGAGGCTGACCCCAAGCCGCTCGACTGGCCGGGTTTTTTCCTGACATCGGCCGGACTTGCCCTGCTGCTCTATGGCCTTGAACGCATTGCTCATCCGGAGGACGGCGTGCTGCCGACAGCGCTGCTGATCGTTGCCGGCATCGTCATAGGCTGGCTGGCGGTACGGCATCTCCGGCGGGCGCCGCATCCGCTGCTCGATCTCTCCTCGTTCAAGGTGCTGACCTTCGCCATCTCGACATTGGCCGCCGGCACCATTTTCCGGGTGGCGATCAACGCCACGCCGTTCCTGCTGCCACTGCTGTTCCAGGTCGGCTTCGGCCTCTCGCCCGTCGATGCCGGCTTGATGATCCTGGCCTATTTCCTCGGCAATCTCGGCATGAAGACAGTAACGACGCCAACGCTGCGGCGTTTCGGTTTCCGCTCGGTGATGGTCGTCAACGGCATCATCGCCTCGGTCTCGATCATGGCTTGCGGGGCGGTCTCGCCGCAGACGCCACAGGCGCTGGTGGTGGCGCTGATGCTGATTGCCGGCCTGACGCGCTCGATGCAGTTCACCGCGCTCAACACACTGGCCTTCGCCGACATCGATGCGGCGCAGCGCAGCTCGGCGGCGACGCTATCATCGATGCTGCAGCAGGTGGCGATGCTGTTCGGCGTCGCGGTGGCGGCGGCGATCCTCAATCTGTCGCAAATAGTCAGGGACCGGCCCGCTCTCGATCTCGTCGATTTTCGAATCGCCTTCCTGGCGATCGGCGCCATCGGGCTGGTGGCGGCGTTGCGTTTTCTCGTGCTGCCGCCAAGTGCGGGCGCGGAGGTTTCCGGCCACTCGCCGGGGAACTGAAATCCAATTCTCCACCTGATGTGGAGATAAATTCCGTCTTGTCCTTTCGCCTTGGTGCCGCGCTTTCGCGAGTGGCCGCAATGGCGCAACCAATTGCCAAAAAACCAGAGTTTTCCACGCATTGCGCCAGCTTGGGCAATTGATGCATCCACTCGCTGAATATCCGCTGCCATCCGGGTTCGAGCGCGGATTCATTTGACGAACCGGCGCTGAGCCGATTAGCTTTCTTCCTAGGGATGGCAGCGCTGCCATCGGGGCAAACGCAGACATGAACACGATCGGCTGGCCGAATTTCAGGAGCCTGAATCAGGAAGGCATTGTCTTTGCCATCGCGGTGGTGCTGTTCGTTGCAGCGGCCATCGGCCTGCCGGGCTTCATCGACCCCAACAATCTCGTCGCCATCGTCCGCTCCGTGTCGGTGCTGGGCATCCTTGCGCTCGGCATGGCCGTCGTCATCATCGGCCGCGGCATCGACCTCTCCGCCGTCGCGATCATGGCGATGTCTGTCGCCTGGTATCTGCAACTTCTGAATTCGGGGACGCCGGACGGGCTGGCCTTCGCCTATGTGCTGGCCGGTGTGCTGGCCATCGGCCTGCTCAATGGCTTTCTCGTCGCCTATGCCGACGTGCCGGCGATCTTCGTGACGCTGGCGACAGGCTCCTTCGTCTTCGGCTATGTGCGCTCGCAACTGATCACGCAGGATGCCGTGCCGGTGCCGCAGGGCCATTGGGTCGAGCTGCTCGGCGGCCTGCGCTTCCTCGATGTTCCCATCGAGGTGTTCGTCTTCGCCGGCCTGGCATTCCTGTTCTTCCTGTTCCTGCGCTACACCAAATGGGGACGCTACATCTATTTCGCCGGCGACAATCCGGTGGCGGCGCGCAACATCGGCATTCCGGTGCGGCCGATGCTGGTGCTGCGCTATGTGCTTTCCGCCCTGGTCGCACTGGTCGCCGGCCTGCTGACGGCGGCGAGCCTGCATTCGATCAACACCCGGGTCGTCAACTCAACGCTGCTCTACGATATCGTGCTGGTGGCGGTGATCGGCGGCATCGGCCTGTCCGGCGGGCGCGGCGGGGTGCGCAACGTGCTGGTCGGTGCGGCACTGATCGGCATCCTGCTCAACGCCATGACCATCATCGACATTCCGCTGCTCTACCAGAACCTGATCAAGGCAGCGATCCTGCTCGGCGCCATCATCGTCGACGGCATCATCAATCCACGTGACGAGCAGACCGCCCAGCAAGGCGATATCTAAACCTACCGCGGACGGTTGGGGCCGGCCGTGAACAGCAACAGCAAAAACAGAGGATCTGACATGAAACTGATCAAGACACTTATGGCCGCCGCCACGGCGCTTGCCGTTACCACTTTCGTGGCGCCAACCTTTGCCGCCGATGATCCAGGCCCGGCCGCCTATGCGCAGGCGCTCAAGGGCAAGCGCGTCATGCTGGTGCCGCTGGCGATGGGCTTCGACCTGGCGCAGGGTTGGTCGCATTACCTGAAGACAGAAGTCGAGGCCTGGGGCGGCGTATTCGAGACGCGTGACCCGAACTGGGTCGTCGATGCCGGCGCGCAGGCGATCACCGACGCCATCTCGTCGGACACCAGGCCGGACGTGCTGATCATCCATGCGCCGGACCTCAACTCCTATTCCAAGCTGATGAAGAAGGCGCAGGCCGCGGGCACCTACGTGATACTGGTCGACAATCCGGCGAACTTCCCGGCTGATGCCTTTGTCGGCAGCGACTGGGACCGGCTCGGCCAGCTCGAGGCCGAAGCGGCGATCAAGGGCTGCGGCCCGAACTCGTCAAAGAAGATCGGCCTTGTGCAGGGTGACCAGGCCAACTCCTCCAGCCTCTATCAGTATGCCGGCATCATGAAGGTGCTGGACAAGAATCCCGACTTCAAGGTGGTGGCAAAGCCCGATTCAAATTGGGATGCGACGACCTCGCGCAACGTGACGACGACGATGCTGCAGCAGAACCCGGACATCTGCTCGATCATCGATTTCTGGGATGGTGACGCCACCGGCGCTTCCGCCGCGATCCGCGACGCCAAGCTCGACGGCAAGGTGTTCCTAGTCACCACGGGCGGCGGCGAAAAGGCGGCCGATTGCGACAAGCTGCAGGACGGCACCTATGGCGCCGTGGTGATGACCGATCTTGCCCGCCAGTCGGGCGACATGAACGCCATCATCAAGTTCCTGCTGCAGAGCGGCCAGCCGGCCGGCACGTCGCACACCTACATCTACACGCTGGAGAAGGCGACGACCAAGGCCGACCTGAAGCCCGACAGCTGCTGGGACCTGAAGGCGCTGCAGGCGCAAGCGGCTGCGAAATAAGCCGATCCTTGCCAACACCGATCAACGAGGTGGCCGGATTGCCCGGCCACCTCTTTCTCATGGAATAGCAGCAGCCGATGTCCTTTCGCGAACGCCTCCAGTCCTGGCGGTACAATCTCGTGCCCGACCATGTCGTCGGCGAGATACTGACCAAACGCTGGACCGACAACGCCATTCCGTTCCTGGCGCTGGTGGCGACGCTGGCAACCTTCGGCTCGATCATTCCGGGCTTCTTCAAGCTGACAGCGCTGCAGGAATCGACCCGCCAGCTCGGCGAGTTCTCGATGGTCGTCACCGGCATGACGGTGGTGATGCTGGGTGGCGGCATCGACCTGTCGGTCGGCTCGATCTTCGCGCTGTCCTGCTTTTCCGCCGTCTATGTCTTCTTCATCCTCGAACAGTCGATCTGGCTGG
This sequence comes from Mesorhizobium sp. M0011, assembly GCF_040324155.1. Classification (NCBI taxonomy): domain Bacteria; kingdom Pseudomonadati; phylum Pseudomonadota; class Alphaproteobacteria; order Hyphomicrobiales; family Phyllobacteriaceae; genus Mesorhizobium; species Mesorhizobium sp. M0011. The sequence continues at coordinate 88,138 of NZ_JAMYVQ010000024.1, forward strand.
CGCTGGCTGCGTCGCTGGCCACCGGTCTCATCTTTGGCGCCATCAACGGCTATCTCGTCGGTTATCTCAGGTTGCGCGCCTTTCTGACCACGCTGGTCACCTTCATCTTCGGGCGGGCGCTGTTTGATATCCTGGTCACCACCTATGCCGCCGACGTGCAGCTTTCGACCGCGACATCGGATGTGCTCGATTTCATCGGCGACAGCACGTTCTGGGGGCTGTCCGTCTCGGTGTGGCTGGCGATCATCCTGGCCATCGTCACCCATATCGCGCTGACCCGTTCACGGCCGGGCTGGCATGTGCTGGCGGTCGGCGGTTCCAGGCGCTCGGCGCACAATGCCGGCATCCGCGTGCGCCGCACGGTGTTCATGACCTACGTTTTTTCAGGCTTCTGCGCCTCGATCGGCGGTTTTTTGATCGCCTGCCGGTTGAGCGGGGCAGGGCCGGGCACCGGCCTCAACCTCGAGATCATGGCGCTGACGGCGGCGGTGGTCGGCGGCGTCAGCCTCGGCGGCGGGCGCGGCTCGGTGATCAAGGGCCTGATGGGCGCCATCATCGTGCTGACCATGACCAACGGCCTGATCCGGCTGGGCTACGGCACCGGCACCAACCAGATGGTGCTGGGCATCATGCTGGCGGTGGCGGTGACCATTGACATTCGCTGGCTGAAGAACCGCCACAAGGTGCTCAACGAGGTCTATGTCGCGCCTGTCTATCTCAGAATGGGCGAAACGCAGTCGGCCGCACCCGGCTCGGGCACGCCCTACGAGCTTGATAACAGGCTGTCGGCAGCCGACCATATCGGGCTTGGCGAGCTGGAGGGGCCAGAAGACGTCATCCTCGACCGCGACGACAATCTCTATTGCGGCACGCGCCATGGCGAGATCGTCCGCTTCTTCGCGCCGGACTATGTCAAATCGGAAGTGTTTGCCCATATCGGCGGCTTTCCGCTCGGCCTCGCCTTCGACAAATCGGGCAATCTGATCAGCTGCGTCGGCGCCATGGGGCTTTACTCCGTCTCGCCGGATCGGGAGGTCAAACGCCTGTCGGCCGAAACGTCGCGCTCCTGGACCTCGATCGTCGACGATGCGCGGCTGCGTGACCCCAACGACTGCGACATCGCACCCGACGGCCGCATCTATTTCACCGACTCGACCAAGCGCTACGACGCCCATGACTGGGCGCTTGACTCGATCGAGAACCGCGCCACCGGCCGGCTGCTGGTCTATGAGCCGAAGGACGGGTCGACCAAGACCTTGCTCGACGGCTACCGCTACACCAATGGTGTGTGCATGGCGCATGACGGCAAGTCGCTGTTCTTCGCCGAAAGCTGGGCCTGCCGCGTGCATCGCTACTGGCTGGAAGGGCCGAAGGCCGGCACCGCCGAATGCGTCATCCGCGATATGCCGGGCTATCCCGACAACATCAACCGCGCCTCCGACGGCAATTACTGGATGGCGTGGCTTGGCATGCGCACGCCGAGTTTCGACCTGTCGCTGCGCCACCCCGACATGCGCAAGCGCATGACGCGGCGGCTGCCGCAGGACGAATGGCTGTTCCCCAACATCAACACCGGCGGCGTGGTGAAGTTCAACGAGAAAGGCGGCATCGTCGAGGCGATGGGCGACCTCACCGGCGGCGCGCACCCGATGGTCACCTCGATGCGCGAGCACAAGGGATATCTGTTCGTCGGCGGCATCCTCAACAACCGCATCGGCCGCTACAAGATTTCAGGCGCAGACCCGAACTGGACCAGCCCCGCTTCCTATTGGGGAGCAAAGCCATGATCCTCGATCCTGTGCTGGACCTGTTTCGCGGCAAGGCGGTGACCATCCCGCCGCTCGATGGCGCTTTCCGACCCAACACATTGCTGGATGACGCGCCGGCTTTTACTGAGCTGACCGAGCCGGACAATCTGCTGGTTGCCGATGGCAGGCTGCTGGCCTCCAGCGGCAACGCAATCTATTCGATTGCTGCCGGAACCGAGCCCAGGGTTGTCGAAACCTTTCCGTCTCCGGTCACGGCGCTGGCGCTGTCGCCATCGGGCGAACTGACGGTGGGGCTGGAAAGCGGCAAGCTGCTGATATCAGGCAAGGAGGTTTCGCTGCCGGCCGAGATCCGCTGCATAACCGCGCTTGCCTACGCGGATGACGGCACGCTGTGGCTGGCCAACGGCTCGGTCGAGCATGCTCCATCGCAATGGGCCGCCGATCTGATGAACAAGGGGGCTTCCGGTTCGCTCTGGAAGCGAGACGCAGCAGGCGGTGATTTCCGCAAGGTCGCCGGTGACATTGCCTTTCCCTATGGGCTGCATCCTGCAGGCAGGGATGTGCTGGTCAGCGAAAGCTGGCGTCACCAGCTCATCCGTTTCGACGGCGCGACTGGTAACCGCTCGACGGTGCTGACGCATCTGCCGGGCTATCCGGCACGGCTGTCGTCCTCCGCCGGTGGCGGCGCCTGGCTGACCCTGTTTGCGCCGCGCAACCGGCTGATCGAATTCGTGCTGCAGGAAACGCACTACCGCCAGGACATGCTGAACCAGGTGCTGCCGGCCTACTGGATCGCGCCTGCACTGGCCTCCAGCCGCAGCTTCCTCGAGCCGCTGCAATGCGGCGGCATCCGCACCATGGGCATCCACAAGCCGTGGTCGCCGAGCCGCTCCTACGGGCTGGTGGTCAGGCTCGACCAGAAGATGCAGCCGCAGTTCAGCCTGCACAGCCGCGCCAACGGCACGCGCCATGGCATCTGCAGCGTTGCGGAAAAAGACGGCCTTCTGTTCGTCGCCTCCAAAGGCGGCGACTGCATCCTTTCCGTCGCCATGGGAGGTTTCTGATGGAACCGATCGTCCGTCTGGAGAATGTCACCAAGAACTACCGCGGCGTGCCCGCGGTGAAGAATGTCAGCTTCGACCTGCGCAAGGGTGAGATCCATGCGCTGCTCGGCGAAAATGGCGCGGGAAAATCGACGCTGACCAAGATCATCGCTGGGGTGGTCGACGCCACTTCAGGCAAGATGTTCCACAAGCGACAAGAGATCGCCTACGCCTCGCCGCACGCAGCGCTTGAAGCCGGCATTGCGATGGTGTTCCAGGAGACGAGCCTGGTGCCGTCGATGACGGTGGCGCAGAACCTCTATCTCGGCACCGAAAAGTTCCTCAACCGGCTGCGCGGCACCTACATTTCGGCGCAGCAATTCCTGCAATCGCTGAACTTTCCCGTCGACCCGAACGCGATGGTGGCGACGCTGGGTGCTGCCAAGCGGCAGATGGTCGAGATCGCGCGCGCGGTGCACCACAATGCCGAGATCATCATCTTCGACGAGCCGACGGCGACGCTGACGCCGGAAGAAAAGCGGCACTTCTTCGCGTTGATCCGCCGGCTGAAGGCGAGCGGCGTGTCGATCGTCTTCATCAGCCATGCATTGGAAGAAGCGCTTGATATTGCCGACCGCATCACCATTCTGCGCGACGGCGAGCTTGTCATCACCGACGACACGTCAGCCTTCGACCGCGACCGGATCGTCGCCGCTATGGTCGGGCGCACTTTGTCGGGGCAGATCTACCGCCAGCGTGACGAGGCAAAGCTGCGCAAGGCGGGCCGGAAGGTGCTGTCGGTGCAGGACATCTCGATGAGCAATGTCGTGCGCAACACATCCTTTTCGATCTTCGAGGGCCAGATCACTGGCGTGTTCGGGCTGATCGGCTCCGGCCGCACCGAGACATTCAAGATCGTTTCCGGCATCTACAAGCGCGATTTCCTGCGCGGCGGCGCCATCGAGCTGGACGACAAGCCCGTGCGCTATCTCGTACCAAGCGAAGCGGTGGCGGACGGCATCGTCTACGTCACCGAGGACCGCAAGAGCGAAGGCATCTTCGAGACGATGGGCATTGCCGAAAACCTGTTCGGCGGACTGCTGGCGGCGGGCCGCGAAAAGGCCTGGGTGATCAACGCGCAGGAGATGCGCGCACTGTCAGCCGAATGGACGAAGACGCTGAACATCAAGGCGATCAACGACAATGCGCGGGTGGTCGAACTGTCCGGCGGCAACCAGCAGAAGGTGGTGATCGGCAAGGGGTTGGTGCAGCAGCCGCGCATCGTCATCTTCGACGAGCCGACGCGCGGCGTCGATGTCGGCGCGATCGCCGAGATCCACCAGATCATCAACCGGCTGGCCGACGAGGGCCTGGCCGTCGTCGTCATCTCGTCCTACCTGCCGGAGATCATGAACCTGTCCGACCGCATCCTGGTCTGCCGTCAGGGCCGTATCGTCGAGGAGTTTTCGCCGGCCGAGGCCACGGAGGAGAAGATCATGTACGCTGCGGTGCATTAGGGTTCTGGCCGATGCGTACGTCGATAATTGGCGCGCACATCCATCCCTTCGTCATCCACGGGCGAAGCAAGGAGCGTAGCGACGCGGCGCAGACCCGAGGATCCATGCCGGGACTCCGTAGCGCTGCTGCGGTGCAGAATTCTGCTCCGTTGCACTCCGCGGCTGACGTCACGGAATGGATCCTCGGGTCTCCGCGACGGCGCTTCGCGCCTGCTTCGCCCTAGGATGACGAAGTTTAGGTGCCTCGGCTAATCTTCAACGCTATTGCGCCAAAAACTGAGTCAAAGAAGCTGGTTAGCCGCCTTTGCTCGAAACTTGATTCAACGAGCCAGTTCATCGATCGAAAGGAAAGGAAATACCATGGCCACCACAAGACTTCTGAGCGACGCCGAGGTCGAAAAGATCCCGGCCGTGAAGGCCGTCTTCGATGACATCCGCGCGACGCGCAAATCGGACTTCGTCAACAATTTCTGGCGCGGGCTGGCCAATGATCCCGCGGCGCTGAAGCGGATCTGGGAACAGTTGAAGGTGGTGATGGTTGCCGAGAGCGCCATCGATCCGCTGACCAAAGAGATGATCTACATCGCGGTGTCGACTGCCAATGGCTGCTCGTACTGCGTCCATTCGCATACGGCGGCAGCGCGAGCCAAGGGCATGACCGATGCGCAGCATGGCGAGCTGGTGTCGATCATCGGATTGGCTGGGCAGACCAACCATCTGGTGACGGCGATGCAAATCCCGGTCGATCCGCAGTTCGAGGTTAAGTGAAGCGTCACACCGGCCGGTAAACCTTCTCCGCCGTGTTCCAGAAAATATCCGCCTCCGCCGCCGCACCATGCCTGGCCACCGCATCGCGGTGCGCCCTGATCAGCTCGGCGTGGCTGGTCCACAGCTTCTCGATCGGGAAGTTCGAGCCGAACATCAGATGGTCGGCGCCGAGGATGTCGATCGCGTTGTCGACGATATAGGCGATCAGCGCCGGGTCGTTGCGGTGGACGAAGGTGCCGAGGCCGGACAGCTTGGCGTAGAAATTGGGCGCCGCCGACAGCGTGCGCAGGCCTTCTTTCCAGGCTTCGGTGGTGTCCGGTTCCATGCCGGTCAGCATGCCGGCATGGGTGAGGATGAAATTCGTTTCGGGGTTCTCGCCGACCAGCGTCAGCCCGTCCTTCATCTGGGCGGGGAAAAGCTGCAGGTCGAAGGACAGGCCATAGTCCTTGAGCCGCGCCACATTGGCGCGCACCTTCGGGTCGATCACCTGGTCGGCCGAGGCGGCGAAACGGAAGGCCGGTGTCTCGTGCCAATGCAGCTGCATGCGCACGCCGCGCAGCAGCGGATATTTCTTCAAGCGATCGATCTGGGGCCTGATATCGTCGACGGTCATGTCGGTGTAGCCGACGATGGCATGCGGCCAGCCGGTTTCGTCGGATGTCTTCTGCAGGAAGGCGACTTCCTTCTCGAAATCCTCCTTGGCCCAGTTGGTCTGGACATAGACGGCCTTCTCGACGCCCGACCCCTTCTGGTCTTCGAGAAACTCCTCGATCGGATAGTCGCGGCGGATCGGCTCGTAGGGACCAAAAATACGCGGCACCATCGGCCCGACCAGCCAGGGCTGGTCCTTTTGGCGCCAGATGTGGAAATGCGCGTCGATGGTTTTCTGCATCATGAAACCCTCCTCCAGATTGTCGCCGCCGCCGGAGCAGGGCGGGCGAGCGACAGGATGAAATCGGTGAGGCCTTTCACCGACGAGCCGTCGACGAGGTCGTCCAGCACCGGCAGGATGGCGCGCAGTGCCGCCGTTGCCGGCCGGAAGCGCGGATCGCCGGCCAAGGGTGTGGCCAGCGACAGTCGGAAAGCGCGGGCGCTCAGCCGTCGCATGGCTGTCTCCAACTCGCCATGATCGCCGCGCTCCAGCGCGTCGGACAGGATCACGACCGTGGCACCGCGTGCAAACGACGAGAAGCGCGGCACCGAGAGGAAGGCGAGCAGCGTCGGCCCCATGCGGGTGCCGCCGTCCCAATCGTCAACCTGCGCGGCCGCGCGCGCCAATGCCTGATCGCGGTCGCGGATGCGCAATGCCCCGGTGATGCGGGTCAGCCGCGTGCCGAAGGTGAAGATTTCGGCGCGATCGGCGCCCTGCACCGCGGCATGGGCGAGCTTGAGATAGTCCGCTGTGTGCAGCTTCATCGAGCCGGACACGTCGATCAGGATCAGCAGCTTGCGCGGCACGGTCTGGCGGCGGCGCAGAAGCGGCGAGGGGACGTCGCCATCGGCGCTGACGATTTCCCGCAGCGAGCGGCGCAGATCGAGCTTGCCGCGCGAATGCGTGCGCACGGTGCGGAAGGAGCGACGGGCGGGCAGGGCGGATGCGAGCTTGCCGCGGAAAGCGGCAACGCCGTCATCGTCACGCTGGAAGTCGCGGCTGCTCAACTGCTCCAGCGCCGAGGACAGCTCGCCGCCCTCTTGCCGCTGGTCGGCCTCGATCCGTTCGTCGTCGGCGCCGCCATCATCCTTGATGCGGGTTTCCTCGTCTGCGTCGCCTTCGGCCACGGCGGATGTGTTGCCATAAAAGTGGCTCTGGAAATGCGCCTCGAATTCGTCGCGGCGATCGGGCGGGGGTGCAAGGGTGGCAAGGGCGGCCTCGCGGATGTCTGCCATCGAGCGGGGCCCGAGCAATGTCACCGCCTGCATGAAGCCAGAGATCTGCTCCGGCGCTATGGCAAAGCCGTAGCGGCGCAGCAACCGGGCGAAGCTGAGCAAGGGCGCTGCCGCGCGGGGTAAGCTTGTTTCCCGCATCATTGCGTGGCGCCCCCCTCTGTCCTGCCGGACATCTCCCCCTCAAGGGGGTGTTTGGACCGGAGACATCGCGAACAGGTGTGCGAGGACATCGCGACCAGTTTGGCGTGCTTTGCGCCGGGAGGTTCGCGATGCCATTTGGGAACACCAGCGTGATGGATGGGAAGTTGGAGTTTGTGCGTCTTGCGGTGCAGGATGGCA
>NZ_JAMYVQ010000025.1:0-95133 GCF_040324155.1 Mesorhizobium sp. M0011
TGGCGCCACATCGGCCACCTCGTCGAAACCATCGAGGCAGCCGAATGCAAGAACTACTTCGAAAACGCAGGCTACGCTTCCGTCAAAATATGAAACGCTCTAGGTCCGTGCAACCTGCCGCTTTTCCGGGAAAGCGCGGCTCCCTTGCCATTGCTCCACTCCGTTTCGATCAGCGGAATCTGCGGTGCGGCATCGCGCGGCAAGGTTCCCTTGATCCGGGGATCGTCGATGATCTCAAATCCGGTCGCGAAGGGGACGAACCCGCAGGCACTGTAGAACCCGATGACACTGTGATGATCGAAGCTGCTTGTATGCAGCCAGATGCGGCTCGGGTTGAAACGCCATGCGAGGTCCAGTGCCCCGGCCATCAGCCGTTTGCCGAAACCCCTGCCGGTCAGGGACGGGAACAGGCCAAAATAGGTGATCTCGATCTCGCTGCTGTCGGCGACGAAGAATTCGACCATACCGAGATGCGCGCCGGTCTCGTCATGGCCGTAGTAGAGATGCTGGCGCGGGTCGGCGAAATGCTCGGTGATTTCGGCATCGGACATTTCGGAAACACGGTCCCAAAGCCAGGGCGCGCCGATCTCTAGGAAAATCGCCCGGTAGGAAGCGCAGTCGGGGGGCGTGATCCGTGTCATGGCCAAGGGGTGCGCGAGATCGGGCTGCGGCGAGCGCGCCTCCATCCACGTCACCGCATTGGCAAGCTTGCCCGCCGGCAGGCGATGGTAGCCAATGGCGAGATCGGTGATTTCGGCCGGCATCGTGTCTTCGGTGATCAACGCATTCCTCGTCATGTCTTCCAGAGATAGCAGTATCGGCTTGCTGCATCCGATGCCAACTCCCCAGACCATGGCAGCATTGAACGGCAAGTCCTGGACTGAAAGTTTGGCGCGTATGCCTCTTGCATTTCACAGAAATGGCATATGAGATATGATACACCATTCAGATGAAAGTGAAACATAATGCCTGAGCGGATTGCGGACGAGGCCATTCTCAGCGCGGTCGATGGCGGCTTCGCGCGGCAGGTAGCGTTTCTGCAAGACCTCGTGCATTTTCCTTCGCAGCGTGGTGAGGAACATGCCGCACAATCGTTCATGGCGGCTGCCTTTGAGGCTGACGGCTATGCCGTCGACATGTGGCGCGTCGATGTCGATGCGATTCGCGACCTGCCGGGTTTTTCACCCGTGGCAGTTTCTTATGACGACGCCTTCAATGTCGTTGCCACGCATACGCCGCGAAACGCGACCGGCCGCTCGCTGATCCTCAACGGCCATATCGATGTCGTGCCGACCGGACCGCTCGACCGCTGGGTGCGCGATCCCTACGATCCGGTGGTCCAGGACGGCTGGATGCATGGCCGCGGCGCCGGCGACATGAAGGCCGGCCTGTCCGCCTGCCTCTATGCGCTGGCCGCATTGCGCAGCCTTGGCTATCAGCCTGCCGCGAACGTGTATCTCCAGTCGGTGGTCGAGGAAGAATGCACCGGCAATGGCGCGCTCGCCTGCCTGCAGCGTGGCTACCGCGCCGACGCCGCTTTCATTCCCGAACCGCTGGAGCCGAGACTGATGCGGGCGCAGGTCGGGCCGATCTGGTTCCGGGTCGAGGTCGACGGCGATCCGCAGCATGCGTCGGGTGCATTCTCGGCCGGGGCCAATGCCATCGAAAAGGCGTTCGTCATCATCCAGGCGCTGAAGCAGCTCGAAATCGTCTGGAACGCGCGCAAGGTCGACGACAGGCATTTTCACGATCACCCGCACCCGATCCGCTTCAATCTCGGCAAGATCGAAGGCGGCGAATGGACATCGAGCGTTCCGGCGCGATGTGTCTTCGAGATGCGGGTCGCTACCTATCCCGGCCAGAAGCTCGAGGACGCCAGGGCCGAGCTTGAGGCCTGTATCGCCGAAGCGGCGCGTGCCGATCCGTTCCTGGCCAATCGCCCACCGATGATGACCTACAACGGCTTCATGGCCGAGGGCTATGTGCTGGAAGGCGCCGACGAGATGGAAGCCGTGCTGCGCCGCAGCCACACCGCCGTGTGGGGCGAGCCGCTGACGGAGCACGTCACCTCGGCGACCACTGATGCGCGCTTCTTCGGCCTCTATGCTGACACGCCGGCGATCGTCTACGGCCCGATCTGCCGCATGCCGCATGGCTATGACGAGGCCGTCGATCTCGACTCGGTGCGCAAGGTCACCCAGACGATCGCGCTGTTCATCGCCGACTGGTGCGGCCTCGAACCTATCGAGGCCAAGCCATGAATGCAGCCGTCCCCGATGCTTTCGGCGAAACGCTCGCCGAGGACGCGCCCCATGTCTCGACGACCGACGCGCTTGCCATCCTGCGCCGGCACTACGGGCTGACCGGCACCGCGCGTCCGCTGCCTAGCGAACGCGACCACAATTTCCACATCCAGGCCGACGGCGAGCGTGAGTTCGTTCTAAAGATCTCCCATCCGGCGGAAGAGGCCGGCTTCACCGATTTTCAGAACAAGGCGCTCGACCACATCCTTGCAGTCGACCCCACCTTGCCGGTTCCCTCGGTGCGCAAAAGCCTTGAGGGCGAAGCGCAATTTACGGCCAGTGTTGGTGGATCGGCACCGCGCATCGTCCGGCTGGTGACTTATCTGCCCGGTCAGCTGCTGTCGCGCTCGCCGACTTCAGAGGCGCAAGATCGCAATCTCGGCGTCTTCCTCGCCCGCCTTGGCCGGGGGTTGCGCGGCTTCTTCCATCCGGCCGCCGGCAGTGACCTGCTTTGGGATATCCGCAAGGTGGCCGAGACGCGGCCGATGATGACGCATATCACCGATCCCGGCCGGCGGGCGATGGTCGAGCGTGCGATCGACTCCTTCGAGCAGCACGCGGCGCCGGTCATCCCGAAACTGCGCGCCCAGATCGTCCACAACGACATGAACTCCTACAATGTGGTGATGGACGCCTCGCGGCCGGAGATCGTCAGCGGCATCCTCGATTTCGGCGACATGATCCATTCGCCGCTGATCTGCGACCTCGCCATCGGCGCCGTCTATCGCTGGCCGGCACAAGGCCATCCGCTGGCGCCGGCCGCGCGCTTTGTCGCCGGCTATCAGTCCGTGCAGCCGCTCGAGGAGGAAGAGATCAGCATTCTCTTCAATCTGATCCGTGCCCGCCTTGCGCTCATCGTCAACATCGCCAGTTGGCAGGCCGAGCGATTCCCGGCCAAACGCGACTACGTGCTGCGCCTCGCCACCGAGGTCTGGGCTTCGCTTGAAAAGCTTGATGGTCTGTCGTCCACCGATGCCCGCCGCTATTTTCTCGACCATTCCAATCCGGAGTAGATGCTCGTGTCCCAGTCCTCGCCATATCCTTCAAATGCCGACGCGGCTGCATCGGAGCGCGCGCTGCTCGAACGCCGCGCCAGGCTGCTTGGGCCGACCTACCGCGCCTTCTACCGCAATCCCATCCATCTTGTGCGCGGCAGCGGTGTGTGGCTCTACGATGCGCAGGGCCGCAAGTTCCTCGACGCCTACAACAACGTCGCCTCGGTCGGCCACTGCCATCCGCGTGTCGTCGAGGCGCTGTCGGGGCAGGCCGCCACGCTCAACACCCACACACGCTATCTCAGCGAAATCATCCTCGATTACGCGGAAAAACTCCTCGGCACCGTCCCGGCCCATCTCGGTCACGCCATGTTCACCTGTACCGGCAGCGAGGCCAACGACCTCGCCATCCGCATCGCCCAGCATTCCAGCGGCGGCACCGGGGTGATCATCACCGACTTCGCCTATCACGGCGCCACGATCGCAACGGCGCAGCTGTCGCCGGCGGCGGTCGGGGCAAAGGGCGTGCCCGCGCAGCACCGCACCGTGACAGCGCCGGACACGTTCCGCGACCATGGCCGGGCCGCGAATGATTTTGCGAAAAATGTCGCAGCAGCCATTGAGGACATGGGCGCAAGAAATGTCCGGCCGGCGGCGCTGCTCCTCGACTCGGCCTTTTCCAGCGACGGCATCTTCTTTCCGGATGCGGCGGTAATGCGCGAGGCGGCCGACAATGTAAAAAAGGCCGGCGGCATCGTCATTGCCGATGAGGTCCAGTCTGGCTTCGGCCGGCTCGGCCAGGGCATGTGGGGCTTCGCCAATTATGGCATCGAGCCGGACATCGTCACGATGGGCAAGCCGATCGGCGACGGGCATCCGATGGGTGCGGTGCTGGTGCGGCCGCAGCTTGTCGCCTCGTTCGGCTCGAACACCGGTTATTTCAACACTTTCGGCGGTAATCCCGTCGCGGCCGCCGTCGGCCTCGCCGTGCTTGAGGTGATCGAGGGCGAAGGTTTGATCGAGAATGCACGCAACGTCGGCGCCTATACGAGTGAACTGCTGCGCGCCCTGCATAGCCGGCATGGCGCGGTCGCCGATATCAGGCACAACGGCCTCTATTTCGGCGTCGAGCTGACGGCGGACGGTGACGAGGCGCTGGCCGCCACCAAGACATCGGCGGTCGTCGAAACCATGCGCGAGGACGGCGTGCTGATCTCGTCCTGCGGCCCGCGCGGCAATGTGCTGAAGATCAGGCCACCACTGCCCTTTGCCAGGGACAATGCCGAGCAACTGGCCGAGACGCTCGATCGCGCCCTGTCGAACTGGTGATCGGGGCGGGCCGCGCATGCTGAAGCTCGAACATCAAACCCTGAATGACCGCGCCTATGGCTCGCTCAAGCAGGAATTGATTTCCGGTGGCTTCAGCCCCGGGCAGACGCTGGTCATCCGCAAGCTCGCCGAGACCTTCGGCATCTCGACGACACCGATCCGCGAGGCGCTGCAGAGGCTTGTCGCCGAGCGGCTGCTCGAGATGCAGAACAACCGCTCGGTCATCGTGCCGTTGCTGTCCGCGCCTGCCTTCGAGGAGCTGACGCGCATCCGCATCGCCGTCGAGGGACTGGCGGGCGAGATGGCAGCGACCAGGATGACGGAGAGCGCGCTCGCTGACATCCAGGCCACGCTCGCCGGCATGCAGCGTGCCATCGAGGCCGGTGACGCTCGGGCCTATCTGACGCTGAACGAAGCGTTCCACTTTGCCATCTACCAGCAGGCCGGCGCGCCGATCCTGTTGAACATGATCCGCGACCTCTGGGGGCGGGTTGGACCCTATCTCAAGCTGCTGATGCAGGCCGATCGCTACATCCCGCACTCCAACGACGCGCATCGCAAGATCGTCGCCGCACTGGAGCAACGCAGCGGCCCCACTGTGCGGGTCTTCATAGAAGAGGACATCGCGATGGCGGCCGCCGTGCTGTCGGCAAACCTTGACGCTGCCAAGCTACTGTCGGCCTAGCTCGTCCTGTCCAGCCGATCGCGCAGCATGCTCCAGCCGAGCAGCATGTTGGGCGCGTGCCGCAGCAAGGCATGGAACGGGATTGGCGCCGGCGGCGCAAAGGGCAGCGACAGGTCGCGGGCCTCGGTTCCAGAGGCCCAGTCCGCCAGAACCTTGCCCATCGCCGTGGTCATGGCGATGCCGCGGCCGTTGCAGGCGCGCCCGGCGATCAGGCCTGGGCCGAGGTCGATTAGGTGCGGCAGGAAATCCGGTTCGACCGCGGCCATTCCCGACCAGCTATAGGCGAGTGGCGGCAGGTCGGGCAGATTGAGATGTCGGCCAAGCCTTCGCCAGATCGTCTGCGGTACGCGCGTGTCGGCACCGGTGCCAAGGATGTGCATGCCGCCGCTGATCAGCCGGTTGTCGGCGTCGAAGCGGAAGGTGAAGAGATTGCGCCTGGTGTCGCCGACACCTTGCCCACCGGGCAAGAGGCGCGCGCGGATTTCGGGCGGCAGCGGCGCCGTGGCGATCTGGAAAACCTTGAGCGGGAAATAGGTTCGCTGCAATGACGGATTGAGGGACCAGCCATAGGCGTTGGTGGCGATCAACACCTTTGCGGCGCGTACCGATCCCGCCGGCGTTTTCAGCACCCAGCCATCGGCTATGCGATCAACCGAGGTGACGCGCGTCAGCTCGAAGATATTCGCGCCGGCTTTCTCCGCCGCATCGGCGAGCCCGCGCGCGTACTCAACCGGATTGAGCACGCCGCCAGAACGATCCATCCAGCCGCCGGCATAGCCTGGCAGGCCCGTCAGCGCCTCGACATCCTGCCGATCCAATGTGACTGCCGGCCGGCCACGTTGCGCCCATTGCCCGGCACGTGACTTGACCTTCTCGAAGGCGGCAAGCGAATGCGCCGGCTGGATCCATCCGCTCTGCACCGCGTCGCAGTCGATGCCGTGCTGCCGGATCAGGCGGAACACCAGATCGGCACTGCCGGCGGCGAAATCGATCAGCCTTTCGCCGCGCGAAGGTCCGAGGTGGGCCAGTATGTCGGCCGGGTCCATCTTGGCGAAGTTCGGCACGACGAAGCCGGCATTCCTGCCGGTCGCGCCCCAGGCGATGAATTCGGCTTCGAGAACGGCGACGGAAAGTCCTTTCCCCGCGGCGTGCAGCGCGGTTGAAATGCCGGAAAAGCCGCCGCCGACGATGGCCAGGTCGACATCGAGCCCGCTCTGCAGCGCCGGCCGATTGCGGCGGTTGCGGCTGACGGCATGCCACAGCGACGCGCCTCGTGCCTCCTGCCGGATCACGGCATTCATGGGCTGGAACTGCTCTTGCCCGCAGCGATCTTTGCCCGCCTGCTGAAGCGGGACCGTCGCGGCCTGTCGCCGAAAAGGCCGTTCGGCCGGATCAGCAGGATGACGCAGAGCATGACGCCGATGGCGGCGATCTGCAGCGCGGCGGCGCGCGCCTGCTGTTCCGGCGGGAACAGGATGCTGGTCAGTGTGCCCGATCCGGCCCATATCGCCCAGACCAGGATGCTGCCGATGACGGCGCCGAGATTGCTGCCCGAGCCGCCGACGATCAGCATCACCCAGACCTGGAAGGTCAGGATCGGCAAATAATTGTCCGGCGCGATGAAGCCGGTGAAATGCGCCTGCAGCGCGCCGGCCAGCCCCATGATCGCGCCGCCGACGGCAAAGGCCTGGACGCGGTAGAAACGCGCGCTCTTGCCGAGTGAAATCGCGGCCCGCTCGTCCTCGCGCAGCGCCTTCAGCACGCGTCCCCAAGGGCTGCGCGACAGGTGCTCCAAGGCGAGATAGGCAATCAGTGTGACGGCCGAGACGACGGCAAGATTGGACAGATTGAATAGCAGCGGCGTTTCGGCGAGGCTGCCGAAGGGGCGCGGGATGAAGCCGATGCCGAACGGTCCGCCGGTCAGCTTCTGCGCGTTGAGCGCGACCAGTTGTACGACGACGGCGACGCCGAACGTTGTGATAGCCAGATAGTCGGATCGCAGCCGCAGCGTCGCCATGCCGGTAAGGGCCGCGGCTATGCCGCCCACGACCATGGCGCCGAGCCAGCCGACAAGGATCGGCAGACCGAAGCCGCCGAGCCGCGCGGCATCGTCCGGTGTGGTCAGCAGCGCCGATGTATAGGCGCCGATCCGACGAAGCCGGCGAGGCCGACATTGAACAGGCCGGTCAGCCCCCATTGCAGATTGAGCCCCAGCGTGACCAGCGAAAAGATCAGCGCGGTGGTCAGGAAGAAGGCGCCGTAGCCGAGCAGGTCCATCAGCGTTCCCTCACACCAAACAGGCCGATAGGCCGCACGAACAGCACCGCCATCAGGATGATGAAGGAGACGGCGGCGCGCCACTCGGCTCCGATCAGCTGTACTGCACCGGCTTCGGCGAACCCGATGATCAAGCCACCGAGCACCGCGCCAGGAATGCTGCCGATGCCGCCGAGAATGGCGGCAGCGAACATCGGCAGCAGCATGTCGAAACCCATGAACGGGCGGATCTGCACCAGGATGCCGATCATCACGCCGGCCACGCAGGCCAGCGCCCCGCCGATGACCCAGGTGACGCGCACCACGCTGGCGACATCGATGCCGACGATGCGGGCCAGTGCCGCGTTCTGGCTCAGGGCCTGCATCGAGCGGCCGGTCTGCGTGCGTGTCATCAACAGATGCACGCCGAGCACCAGCACCGCGGTCAGCAGCAGCAAGGCGATCTGGTCGGGCGTGATGCGGATGCCGAAGCCGACCGGCATGGCGATCTGGATCGCCCGGCTGAAATAGGTCGGCCGCGAGCTGAAGGTGAATTCAAGCAGGCTTCTCAGCGCCATCGAGGCGCCGAAGCTCGCCATCACCACGATGATTGCCTGGCCTTGTGAACGCAGCCGCGCGAACAGCACCTTGTCGAGCAGCAGCGCCAACAGGGCGGTGAAGGCCATGCCGACGACAAGCGCAACAATGAGCGGCCAGCCGAAGGACAGCGGTGTGATCGGCGCCACCTTGCCGAATGTCGCGCCGATGGCGCTGACGACGGCCAGCGTCGCATAGGTGCCCCAGGCCATGAAGTCGCCATGGGCGAAGTTCGAGAAGCGCAGGATCGAATAGGTGAGCGTCACGCCGATGGCGCCGAGGCCGATCATCGAACCCGTCAGCAATCCGTCGACGACAAATTGCAGGCTCATGCCGCACCTCCCGTGTCGGCCTTACGGGGGCGCTGGCCAAGATAGAGTTCGGCGACCACCGGATCGTTCCATAGTTCGGAGGCGATGCCCTCGTGCCGGTCCTTGCCTTCGACCAGCACATAGGCGCGGTCGCCGATGGCGAGTGCCGCCTTGGCATTCTGCTCGACCAAAAGGATGGTGACGCCGGACTTGCGGATGCCGGCCAGCATCTCGAACACCATCGAGACGAATTTCGGCGACAGGCCGGCCGACGGCTCGTCCAGAACCAGCACTTTGGGGTGGACGATCAGCGCGCGCGCGACGGCCAGCATCTGCCGCTGCCCGCCCGACAAATTGCCGGCGGCGGTGCGACGCTGGCGCACGAGATCGGGGAAGGCCGAATACATCTCCTCAATGCGGCCAGGGATCTCGCGCCGTTCGAGGATGCCGCAGGCGACTTTGAGATTGTCCTCGACCGACATCAGCGGAAAGATGTTTTCGGTCTGCGGCACGAAGGCAAGCCCGAGCCGAACCATGGTGTGGGCAGGCGCGGCCGTGATGTCCTTGCCGTCCAGAAACACCGTGCCGCCGGTGATCGGGACGAGGCCGGCGATTGCCTTGATGAAGCTCGACTTGCCGGCGCCGTTGGGGCCCAGCACGACGACGATCTCACCCTTGGCGACGATGATCGAGGCGCCGCGCACGATCGGCACGCCGGGCTCGTAGCCGGCCTCGAGGTCGCGGACATCGAGGACGATCTCGCTCATGCCGCGCCTCCGAGATAGGCCTCGATGACACGTGGGTCGCGGGCGACTTCCTCTGCCGTGCCTTCGCTGAGCAGCTGGCCGCTCGCCATGACGAGGACGCGATGGCAAAGCCGCGTCACCATGTCGATATTGTGCTCGATTAGCAGGAAGGTGATGCCGCGCGCATTGATGTCGCGGATGCGTTCGATGATGACTTCGAGCAGCGTCGCGTTGACTCCGGCGGCCGGTTCGTCGAGCAGGATGATCGCCGGGTCGGCCATCATGACGCGGGCGAGTTCGAGGAGCTTGCGCTGGCCGCCGGAAAGCACGCGCGCCGGCTCATGTGCGAGGCGGGTGAGGGTGACCAGTTCCAGCAGTTCGAGCGCCTTTGTCCTGGCGGCTCTTTCCTGCGCGGCGACGCGCCGTGGCGTCACGAAATTGGCGAGCAGCTTTTCGCCGGCCTGACCCTGTGCCGCCAGCATGATGTTTTCGATCAGCGTCAGATTGGGCAGCGGGCGCGGTATCTGGAAGGTGCGGCCGAGACCGCGTCCGATGCGCAGATGTGCGGCTTCGCCCGAGACTGGCGTACCGTTGAGAAGGATTTCACCGCTGGTCGGCAGGATGCTTCCGGCAAGCAGGTCGAACATCGTCGTCTTGCCGGCGCCGTTGGGGCCGATCAGGCCGAGGATTTCTCCCGCTTTGACTTCAAACGAGACATCGTTGACCGCGACAAGGCCGCCGAACCGCCTGACGACATTTCTTGCCGTCAGAACCGGCGCGCGGGTTTCCCCTTGCCGTTTGGTTGCCTCGCTCATCAAACCCTCTGGCCGAAGACGATCGTTGCCGCCTTCTGATTATGATTTGTGATCACACTTGCTTTGATCACGCTATTCGGCTTTAATTTCATCCGCAAGCCGAAAACCGGCCAAGAACGGAATTCCATGCAAAAGGCTGCCATCGAAAAGAACAACGAGGCGATCGCGGCCCAACTTGCGCCGGTCGGCCGCGAAACGGTGCAGGACCGCGTCTACTCCGAACTGCGCCGTGCCTTGATCGGCGGCCTGTTCGAGCCGAGCCAGGTGTTGACCATCCGTGGCCTGGCCGATGCGCTGATCACTTCGACCATGCCGGTGCGCGAGGCGCTCGGCCGGCTGATCACGGAAAAGGCGCTGGAGGCGCTGCCCAACCGTTCGGTGCGTGTGCCGCCGATCACATTGGAACGCCTCGATGATCTCTTGCGTGCCCGCATCCTGATCGAGGGCGAGGCGATCGCGCTGGCGGCCGCCCGCATGGGTCCGCGCCAGATCGCCACCATCGAAACCATTCTCGGCGAATGGGACGAGATGCGGGCGCTGAAACACAAGAAGGACGTCGATCGCGAAGTGACGCTCAACCAGAGCTTTCACTTCGAGATCTACCGCTCCTGCGGCTCGGCCGTGCTGATCCCGATGATCGAAAGCCTGTGGCTGCAATCAGGCCCCTGCATTCGTGTCGCCATCTACGCCTTCTCGGAAGCCGGCGAGGTCGACACCGCCCAGTATCACCGCCGCATCGTCACGGCGCTGTCCACGCAGGATGCGCAGGCCGCGCGTGAATCACTGGTCGCCGACATCAGCCGCCCCTTCACCTTCCTGCGCAGCAAGCTGCAGGCCGCCGCCGCGAAAGACCAGACATGACCGCCATCAGGATCACCGAGCCGCGCTCGCAGCTTTCCGTCACCGCATTGTTGCTGCCCGAGAAGGCACCGGAAAACGCTGCCTTCCTCTTGGCCTATCTCGGCACGCCACGCGTTGTTCCGGGCATCCACGCGATGTGGACGGGGCCGGAGATTTCCTGTCCGGTTCCACCAGCCGACCTCAAGGGCCAGGCCTATGCAAAACCGCTGCCGGCCGAGAACGCAACGCTGAACCCGCAGCCGGGCGACATCGTGCTGTCCTATGTGCCGCCACGCATGTGGGGCGGCAATCCCAATGCGATCTTCGACATCGGCCTCTATTACGGCCAGGGTGCGCGGCTCCTGTTCCCGATCGGCTGGCTGGCCGGCAGCGTGGTGGCGCAGGTGCGTGCCGGGGAGCGCGATCAGTTCGCCGCCGCTTGCGGCGGCATCCGGCGCAACGGCGCCTGCGATGTCACCTTCAGTCTGGTGGAGGCTTGACATGGCCGACGACAGTTTCGAGCTGTTCGATCTTCGCGTCGAGGTGGTCATCCCGGAGGGCAAGCCGATCTATTGCGGCGCCAGGGCCGGTGACTATTTCGAGCTCAAGGGCGAGATGCTGTCGATGCCGGCAGGGCAGGGGTTTTCGATCTATTCGCTCGCCGCCGTCTTGCCGCTGCTGGCGGCCAAGCAGCGCCCTACCGACAGGAACGACTGGATGACCTCGGACGCCGAGATCGCTTGTCCCGATCCCAATTGCGCCAGCCGGCTGCGGATTGTCAGGGTGGCCAAGCGACGGTTCAGCCACGCCGAGACGACGGCCGTGCCGCTGCCGAAGGAGGATGACCAGAGATGAGTGCCAAGACCTTCGAACTCGGCCCCGGCTACACCATCTCGCGCGTCATTCGCGGCGGCTGGCAGCTGGCTGGTGGCCACGGCGCCATCGACCGCAGCCAAGCGGTGGCCGATCTGATCGCCACTTTCGATGCCGGCATCTGGACCTATGATTGCGCCGACATCTACACCGGCGTCGAGGAACTCATCGGTGCCGCGCGCCTGCGGCTGGCCAGCGAGCGCGGCCTCGACGTCGCCGCCCGGATGAAGGTGCACACCAAGCTGGTGCCCGACCTCGAACGGCTGGCCAGCATCAGCCGCGACTACATCAGGGGCATCGTCGACCAGTCGCTGCGGCGGCTGAAGACCGAGCGGCTCGATCTCGTGCAGTTCCATTGGTGGGATTATGACCAGCCGCGCTATGTCGATGCGATGGGCTGGCTCAACGAGCTTCGGCTGGAAGGCAAGGTGCGCAATCTCGGCACCACCAATTTCGATACGCCGCGGCTCACCGAAATCCTCGCCGCCGGCATCCCGCTTGTCAGTCAACAGCTGCAGTATTCCGTGCTCGACCAGCGGCCGGGCAACAGCCTGGCGGCACTCGCAAAACAGAACGGCGTCGGCTTCCTCTGTTACGGCTCGGTTGCCGGCGGCTTCCTCAGCGACAAATGGCTCGGTGCGGCCGAACCCGCCACGCCGCTCGAAAACCGCTCGCTGGTCAAATACAAGCTGATCATCGATGATTTCGGCGGCTGGGATCTGTTCCAGCACCTGCTTCAGGCACTGAAAGCCGTTGGCGACCGCCACGGCGTCGACATTGCCACCATCGCCAGCGCCTGGGTGCTGGAACAGCCGCAAGTGGCGGCTGTCATCGTCGGTGCCCGCAACCAGGCGCACGCCATTGCCAATGCGAAAATCATGGACGTGGCGCTTGACGCCGAGGACCGGGCGCGGATTGCGGCCGTCATCGCGCAAGGCACGGGCCTGGAGGGCGACGTCTACACGCTGGAGCGCGACCGCCACGGACGCCACGGTTCGATCATGCACTACAACCTCAATGCGGGGAAGAAATGAGCGGCGAACCCTCCCTGTTTTCACGCGCCAGCGCCGAAATCATCGACCTGCACCGCTTCTTCGTCGACTGGTTCGTCGCCGCGCGCGCCAACACGGTGGACTTCGGCCGCTTCGAACGCGCCATGGGTAAAGACCTCAGCATGGTGGCGCCGGACGGGCAGGTCCTCGATCGCGAAGCGGTCGTCGACCATGTCCGCTCAAGCCGCGCCTCTTGCGACGACGGTTTTGCCATTTCGATCGAGGACATCCGGCCCGGCTGGCAGGACGCCGATACCATCGTCGTCCTTTATGTCGAAGCGCAGCTGCGCGCAGGCAAGCACAGCCGCCGCCAGTCGAGCGCCGTCTTCACCACCAGTTCATCGGCGCCCAACGGCGTCGAATGGCGACATCTGCATGAGACCTGGCTGCAGGTGCCGGAACGCTGAACAGGCTCCAGAATTCAAATACAGTCGAGTAACGAAAGGGGAACAACAATGACAAAGACGATACTCCAACTCACCACCGCGCTCGCCCTCGTCACGATGGTGGGTGCCGCGCAGGCAGCCGATTGCAAGATCACCGTCGGCCTCGTCATGGAGCTGACCGGACCGGCCGGCGAATATGGCCAGGCCGGCGCCAAGTCGGTCGAGATGGCCTTCCGCGACATCAACGGAGCCGGCGGTGTGCGCGGCTGCGATCTCGTCACCGACACGCGCGACAGCCAGAGCCAGGGCAACATCGCGGTCGATGCCGCCACCCAGCTGGTTCAGGTCAAGAAGGTGCCGGTCATCATCGGCGGCATCATCTCCTCGGTGTCGATCCCGATCCTGACCTCCGTCACCGCGCCAGCCAAGATCGTCCAGGTCTCGCCGGCTTCGTCCTCGCCGACGCTGACCGCGCTCGGCCGCGACGGCAAGACCAACGGTATCTTCTTCCGCACCATCACCTCGGATGCGCTGCAGGGCGTCGCCGCCGCCAAATACGCCGTCGACAAGGGTTTCAAGAAGCTGTCGATCATCCACGTCAACAACGATTTCGGCGTCAACATGGTGGCCGAATTCTCGCGTGCCTATAAAGCGCTCGGCGGCACCATCGTCTCCGACACGCCCTACAACGAGAAGCAGTCGAGCTATGCCTCCGAAGTCACGGCGGCGATGGCGGGCGAACCGGACGGGCTCTATCTCGTCAGCACGCCGGTCGACGGTGCAACGGTCGCCCGTACCTGGATCTCGCAGGGCGGCGTGCAGAAATTCCTGCTCAATGACGGCATGAACAGCCCTGATTTCATCGAATCCGTCGGCGCCGATTATCTGAAGGAAGCCTACGGCACCTCGTCCGGCACCAGCCCGACCGCCTCGACGGAGTATTTCACCAAGAACTACAAGGAATTCTCCGGCATCGAACCGACCAATCCGGCAGCCGACCGTTCCTATGACGCCGGCGCGATTGTTGGTCTCGCCATCGCCATTGCCGGCTCCGAGGATCCGGCCAAGATCAAGGACGCGATGTACAAGGCGGTCGATCCGGCCGGCACGCCGATCTTTGCCGGCAAGGAAGAGTTCGCCAAGGCGCTCGGCCTGATCAAGGACGGCAAGCCGATCCGCTACGAAGGCGTCATCGGTCCGGTCGCCTTCGATAAATATGGCGACATCACAGGCCCGTTCCGGCTGTGGAAGATCGTCGACGGCAAGGTGGCCACCGACGGCGAAATGACCACCGACGACGTCAACGCCCTGCAGGCGAAACTTCAGTAAGCACCATTCCGTTTGGTCCTGCATCGATTGTGTCAGCATCGATGCCGGACCAATACTATGGCTGCTTCATTGCTGCGTTCTTGCCCGGCACTCAAGTCCGTTCGGTCGCAACTTGCCTAGGGATGAGAAAGCGGGCGGCGAGCACGCAGAGCAGCACGGTGAACATCAGGATCAGCGCTACCAGCGCATTGATGTCAGGTGAGAAGCCAAGCCGCATCATTGCCCACAGCCTGACCGGCAGCGTGCTCTGCGTACCTGTGACCAGGATGGTGATCATCGTCTCGTCGAACGACAGCGCGAAGGCCAGGATGGCGCCGCCGACCATGGCGCTCGACAGGTTCGGCAGGATAATGCGCCAGAACGTTTGCCAGCCCGTGGCACCGAGATCGTAGGACGCTTCGACCAGCGTGCGGCTCATCGACTGCAGCCGCATCAGCACCGTGCGGTAGACGATCGCCAGCACGAAAACCGTATGCCCGATGACGACCGTCAGCAGCGAGCGTTCGAGGCCGATTTCGCGAAAGAAGATCAGCAGCGCCAGGCCGCTGATGATCGGCGGCATCAGGAACGGCAGGAAGATGATGAACTGCAGCAGCGAGCGTCCGGAACGGCGCCCATGATAATAGAGCGCCAGCAGCGTTCCGCTGACCACCGACAGGATGACGGTGCAGACGCCGACGATCAGCGTCGTGCGCAGAGCGGCCAATATGTCGTGGTTTTCAGCCAGTGCCACATAGGTCGCAAGCGTCGGCGACGACCAGTCGACAGAGCCATGCGAAATGGTGAAGAACGACGACACGATCGGCACGAACAGCGGGCTGTAGAGCAGCACCGCAACCAGTGTCGTGATCGCGGCCAGGAAGATCGTCGACAGTCGGGGCAGGGCGCTCATACCGACATCCCCCGGTTGCGCCCGAAGCGTTCACCGACAAGGATTGCCGCGATCACCACGATTGCCAGCGCCACCGACAACGCTGCGCCGAACGGCCAGTTGTAGGCCGTGCCGAACTGGCTGTAGAGGATGCGGCCGAAGGTGAAGCCGCTGATGCCGCCGACCATTTGCGGCGTCAGGAAATCGCCGATCGCCAGCACGAAGACGAAGCTCGCGGCCGAGGCGACGCCGGGCAGGCTGAGCGGCAAGGTGATGCGCAGGAAGGTCTGCAAGCCGCTGGCCCCCAGATCGTCCGAAGCGCGCAGCAGCACCTGCGGAATCCGCTCCAGCGACAGGAAGATCGGCAGGATGGCGAAGGGAATCAAAAGTAGTGTCAGCGTCAGCAGGATGGCGTTCATGTTGAACACGAAAAGCGTCGACGGCTCCTGCAGGACACCAAGCGCCACCAGCGCCTTGTTGAGGAAGCCGTTCAGGCCGAGGATGCTTCTGATCGCATAGATCTTGATGACGTAGCTCATCAGCAGCGGCACCAGCAGCAGCATCAGCAAGGCATAGCGCCAGCGGCCTTTCAGCGTCGTCAGGAAATAAGCGGCGGGATAGGCAAGCAGGATGCAGATGATGGCCACCGAGACGCACAGAACGATGGTGTTCCAGAACACCGGGAGAAAGATCGGATCGGTGAAGAACCTGACATAGTTGCCCAGTGACAAGCCGTAGACGATCGTGCCCTGGTCGACGCTGAAAAAGCTGTAGCCGAGGAAGATCGCCAGCGGCACCAGCACGAAGACCACCGGCAAGGCAAACGCCAGCACTGTCACCAGCAGCGACAGCCGTCTTTCCGCATGCTGTGTCGATCCGGCTTCGCTCATGCCAGCACCAGATGGCCTTCATGCGGCGCAAAAGAAAGCGATACAGCCTCGCCGGATTTGAGCGCGCTGCCGTCGACGCGGCTCGGGACGCGTAGCCGCAAGCGTTGCGCGGCATTGTCGGCGCCGACCATGATGGTGGCGACGGTCGACGAGCCACCAAAAGCCAGATCGGAGATCGTGCCGGAAAAACGGTTGTCGGTGTCCTTTGCATCTGCAAGGTGCAAGGCCTCTGGCCTGAATGCAGCATAGGCGCTGGCGCCATCCGCTGCGGCCTTCAAGTGCGGCTGGTCGCTGATCGAGCAAACCAGGCGGCCGAGCGTCGTCTCGATCGATCGCAACTCGCCCTGGACCGGTCCGAGTTTTCCGGCCACCAGATTGTTCTCGCCGAAGAAACGCGCGGCGAATTCGCAATTCGGTCTGTAGTAAAGGTCGTGCGGCGTGCCGAGCTGGCGGATATGGCCGGCCTCCATGACACAGATCCGGTCGGCCATACCGATGGCTTCTTCCTGGTCGTGGGTGACGAACAGGAAGGTGGTCTTGATCTCGCGCTGGATGGACTTCAGGAACACCTGCATCTGCCGGCGCAGTTCGAGGTCGAGCGCCGCCAGCGGCTCATCGAGCAGGATCAGGCGTGGCTGGCAGATCAGCGCACGGGCAAGCGCGACGCGCTGGCGCTGGCCGCCGGAGAGCTGCGCGGGAAAGCGGTCGGCGAAACGGCCGAGTTGGACCAGGTCCAGCGCTTCCGCGACACGGCGCGCGATTTCCTTGCGCTGGATATGTCGAACCGAAAGCCCGTAGCCGACATTGCCCGAAACGGTCAGGTGCGGGAACAGCGCATAGTCCTGGAACACGGTGTTGAACGGACGCCGGTTGATCGGCATGCGGCTGATGTCTTGCCCATCCAGGCGGATCTCGCCCGACGTCAGCGGTTCCAGCCCGCCGATCAGCCGCAGCACCGTGGTCTTGCCGGAGCCGGATGGTCCAAGAACGGTGAGGAACTCACCGTCCCGGATCGACAGGTCGATGTCGTGCAGCACGGGGACCGTGCCGTAGGATTTCGAGACGGACCGCAGCGTCAAGAGGTCGGTGTTCTGGTTCATGAAATACTCTCGCATACGCTTCGGCGGTCCGGAACCTCCGGACCGCCGGGTCCTTCGAAGGATAGTGTACGGAAAAATCAGGGCGTCGCCTTGACCTCGTTCCACATGTCCGACCGCTTGAGCGGGTCCTCGACATTGTTGAGCCAGACCAGCTTGTCGTTGCCGCCGGCGCTGCCGGTTTCCGTCACTGTGTTGCCGAAGCCGGTGCGCTCGGAAAGCTCGCCGCCGACCTTCTTGCTCAGCATGAAGTCGATCCATTTCTCGGCTGCCGCATTGTCACGGACACCCTTGGAAATGACCCAGTTGTCGAGCCAGGCGAGCGCGCCCTCGCTTGGATTGACGTAGGCGACATGGGCGCCGATCTTCTGCAGCGCCTTGACCTGCTGCTGGCCGTAATTGGCCCAGATCAGGGCCACGTCATTGTTCTGGTAGATCTGCTGCGCCTCGTCGGCGGTGGTGTAGAAGCTCAGCACGTTGCGCTTGAGTTCGACCAGCTTGGCCTTGACCGCCGCCATCTCCTCTTCGTTGAGGTTGAACGGATCCTTGTAGCCGAGCGTCAGTGCGGTGAACGAGAAATTGTGCTCGCCATTGTCATAAGCCAGCACCTTGCCCTTGTAGGCCGGGTCCCACAGAACCGACATCGAGGTCGGCGCCGGCTTGACCTTGTCGGTGTCGTAGATCAGGCCGATGGAGTCGAAGCAGAACGGAATGCCGTAGACCTTGCCGTCCTTGGTGACGCCGCTGACCGCCGTCAGGTCGCGGAAGCGCGGCAGCACTTCTTTCTGGTTGGCGAGCTTCGTGACGTCGATCGGCGACACCAGGTCGGCCTTGATGTAGCGCTGCAACTGGGCGGTGTTGACGGCGAAGACGTCGAAGTCCTGGCCTTCGCTGCCCTTGATCTTGGCCCAGATCTCGTCGTCGCTGCCGATGAAGACGACATCGACGCCGATGCCGGTCGCGGCGGTGAAGTCCTTGACCCAGTCGGCATCGGCGTAGCCGTCCCAGGCCAGTACCCGCAGGTTCGCGGCGAGTGCGGCCGATGTCATCAGGCCGATGCCGAGCCCGATTGTCGCTAGTCTTAAAAACGCTTTCTTCAGTCCCATTTTTAATCTCCCATTGTCGTTCTGGTGGACCGTAATTTTCGGGCCTGCGCCGTCACAGCTGGGTAACAGCGACCAGTCCCTCGTCCGGCACCGACACCATCCGGTTGCGCAGTGGCTTGCCGAATGTCTGTGCCTGGATTTCATACTCGTCGCCGGAAGCCGTCTTGACGCCGGAGGCGTAGCTCATCACCGCCGCGCCGAAGAAATAGGCATGCAGGTCGCCCGCCCTGCGGTGCATCGGGTAGCGGAAATGGAAGTGTTCGAGATTGGCGATCGAGTGCGACATGTGCGCTTCGCCCGACAGGAACTCCTGCTCCCAGATGACAGTGCCGTCGCGCAGGATGCGCGAATGGCCGCGCACTTCGTCGGGCAGGTCGCCGATCAGCAGTTCCGGACCGATCGAGCAGGAGCGAAGCTTGGAATGGGCGAGATAAAGGTAGTTCTCGCTCTCCGTCACGTGGTCGGAATATTCGTTGCCGAGCGCATAGCCGATGCGATAGGGGCGGCCGTCAGGCGCGTTGACATAAAGCCCCACGATCTCGGCTTCCTCTGCACCGGCTTTCGCGAATGCCGGCATCGGCAGCGGCGCGCCGGGCGGCACAACACAGGTGCCGACACCCTTGAAGAACCACTCCGGCTGGATGCCGATCTTGCCGGCGCCAGGCTTGCCGCCCTCCAGCCCCATGCGGAAGATTTTCAAGGAATCGGATTCGTCGGCACCGTCGCCATGGGTCAGGACATGCATCTGGTTGCGCGCGGCGGCACTTCCGGTGTGGGTCAGGCCGGTCCCGGTGACCACGAAGCGCGCCGGTTCCGGATGGTCGACCGGAGCGAGCACGCGGCCGTCGCGCAACAACTGGTCGTAGTCGATCGTCGCGGTGCTCGTCCGCTTCTCGACCAGCGCTGCGATGGAGGCGCCTTGGGCGATTGCCGCCTCGGCGAGTTCCAGCACGGAGCTGGTCTTGTCGAGCGGGTGCAGGTGATTGCCGTCGTCGGAGACGCGGCCGACCCGTCTGCTGCCGTCGGCCATTCTGAACTGAACAAGACGCATGAACTAACCTTCTTCCTTTGAAACCGTACGGGTCACACCCAGCCCGCATCGACGATGAATTGCTGGCTTGTGCACATGCGGCTGTCGTCGGCTGCGAGGAACAGCGCCATGCGTGCGATATCGGAGGGTTGCAGCCGGTCGGGCAGGCACTGCCGCTCCGCGATCTGGCGTTCGCCAGCCGGGTTCAGCCACAGCCGCATCTGGCGCTCTGTCATCACCCATCCCGGCACCATGCAGTTGACGCGAATGCGTTCGGGGCCGAGTTCGCGGGCCAGCGCCCGGGTCATGCCGTAAACAGCCGCTTTCGCGGTGACATAGGCTGGGCAATCCGGATCGCCGACCATCCAGGTGATGGAGCCGAAATTGATGATCGAGCCGCCGCCCAGCGCGCTCATCTGCGGACGCACCGCCTGGGCCGCGAAGAACTGGTGGCGCAAATTGACCGCCATGCGGTCGTCCCAATAGGCAACCGTCACGTCCTTGGTCTGGTGGCGGTCGTCATTGCCGGCATTGTTGCACAGCGCCTGGATAGGGCCGTTGTGCCGCATCGCCTGAACGGTTGCCGCCTGCAACTCTTCGACGTTGCGCAGGTCGCAAGGAATGAACAGCGGCGCGGCATGTCCCTCGGCCGCGATCGCGTCGACCAGGCGTTGGGATGGTTCTTCGGCCATGTCGACGAAGGCGACGCGGCTGCCTTGCGCGCAGAAATGGCGCACCAGGCTTTCGCCGATGCCACTGCCGCCGCCGGTTATGAAGACGCTGCGGCCCTTGAGGCTTGGATAGATCGCGTAGCCGATTTCATCCGTCATCGCGCGCCTCTCTAGTGCGAATGCCGAGGAATGCCGGCATCGCGCCGGCCGACGAGAAAGTCGAAATCGCAGCCCTTGTCGGCCTGCAGCACGCGCTCGACATAAAGGCTCTGATAGCCGCCTTCCGGCGGTGCCGGCGGCTTCCAGTCACGCCGGCGGATTGCGAGCTCCTCATCCGATACCAACAGCTCCAGCCGGCGGCCGGCGACATCGAGCTCGATAAGATCGCCGTCGCGCACCAGCGCCAGCGCGCCGCCTGCGGCTGCTTCGGGTGCCACATGCAGAACCACGGTGCCGTAGGCGGTGCCGCTCATGCGCGCGTCCGAAATGCGCACCATGTCGGAGACGCCTTGCTTCAGCAGTTTCGCCGGCAGCGGCATGTTGCCGACCTCGGCCATTCCGGGATAACCGCGCGGCCCGCAGTTCTTCAGCACCATCACCGAGGAGGCGTCGATGTCCAGCTCCGGATCGTCGATGCGGGCGTAGTAATGCTCGATGTTTTCGAACACCACCGCCTTGCCGCGATGCTGCATCAGCGCGGGCGTTGCCGCCGACGGCTTGATGACCGCGCCGTCGGGCGCCAGGTTGCCGCGCAGGATCGAGATGCCGCCTTCCTTGGTCAGCGGCTGGCTCAGCCGCCGGATCACCTCGCTGTTGTAGTTGGGCGCGCCGTCGATCAGTTCACCGATGGTCTTGGCGCTGACGGTCATGGCGTCGCGATGAAGAAGCCCCACTTCATCAAGCGACGCCATGACCGCAGCTAGCCCCCCGGCGTAGTAGAAATCTTCCATCAGGAACCGGCCCGACGGCATCAAATCGACAATGGTTGGAACGTCTCGGCCAAGGCGGTCCCAGTCGTCGAGGCTGAGATCGACACCGACCCGATTGGCGATGGCGATCAGATGCAGCACCGCATTGGTCGAGCCACCGATCGCGCCGTTGACGCGAATGGCGTTCTCGAACGCTTGCCTGGTAAGGATCTGCGCGATCGTCACGTCCCTGCGGACCAGATCGACGATCTGGCGTCCGGCCATCTGGGCGAGCACGCCACGGCGCGAATCCACTGCCGGGATCGCGGCGTTGTCCGGCATGCCGATGCCGAGCGCCTCGACCATGCTGGCCATGGTCGAGGCCGTGCCCATTGTCATGCAGCTGCCCGCAGATCGGCTCTGGCCCTGCTCGGCGGCGAGAAAGTCGGCGACCGGCATGCGGCCGGCCTTAACTTCCTCGGCGAATTTCCAGACATGGGTGCCCGAGCCGATATCCTGTCCGCGGAACTTGCCGTTGAGCATCGGCCCGCCGGAAACGGCGATGGTCGGCAGGTTGCACGACGCGGCACCCATCAGCAGCGCCGGTGTGGTCTTGTCGCAACCGACCAGCAGGATGACGCCATCGATCGGATTGCCGCGGATGGACTCTTCGACATCCATGCTGACCAGATTGCGAAACAGCATGGCGGTGGGACGCATGTTGCTCTCGCCCAGCGACATCACCGGGAATTCGAGCGGCAGGCCGCCGGCTTCATAGACGCCGCGTTTGACGTGATCGGCCAGCGCCCGCAGATGGGCATTGCATGGGGTCAGTTCCGACCAGGTGTTGCAGATACCGATCACCGGGCGGCCGTCGAAAGCGTCGGCGGGGATGCCCTGGTTCTTCATCCAGCTGCGGTGCATGAAGGCGTTCTTGCCTTCGCCGCCGAACCAGGCCTCGGACCGAAGTTTGCGTTTCGTCTCGGTCACGATGTCTGTTCCCGATTCTGGCGGCGCTTGTTGCGGTTCTCGACGCTGCGGCGCACGTCTTCCTCGGCATTGTCGATGAGCACCAGCAGCGCTTTTTGCGCGCCGGCCGCGTCGCCGGATGCAATCTTTTCGGCCACTTCCCGATGCAGCGGCAAAGAATGGCGCTGCCCGTCCGGATTGTCGTTGGAGAGGCGAAAGCTCATCACCAATGCGGTTTCGACCAGTGCCGCCAGCGAGCCGATCAGCTCATTGCCGGTCATGCGCAGGATGGTCTGGTGGAACAAAAGGTCGGGCTTGGCGAAACGATCGCCGTCGTCGACGACCGCTTCCATTTCGGCCAGCGCGGCATTGATCTCGGCAATCTGCGCCGGCGTGGCGCGTTGCGCGGCAAGTGCGGCCGACATCGGTTCGATGGCCCGGCGCAGCTCAAACAGCGCCCGGACATCATCGGCGCTGACGCCGCCGGCGTAGCGCCATGACAGGACGTCCGGATCGAGGAAATTCCAGTCGGCACGGGGACGCACCCTTGTGCCGGTCTTCGGCCGCGATTCGACCAGCCCCTTGCCGGCCAGAACCTTGATCGCCTCGCGCAGCACCGTGCGGCTGACCCCCAGCATCTCGCTGGAATCGTCGGCATTGGGCAGCGCCTCGCCGGGCAGGAAATCGCCTTGCACGATGCGCAATCCGATCTGCTCGACGACCGTCGCATGCAGAGCGGTGGAGCCGCTGGAGACCGCCACCGCAACCCTCGACGTGCGCGCCATGCTGAAAGATTTCTTATTCTTCATACTATTCATATGATATGTCTTATCGGCATTGCGATTGGAGTCAAGGGATGGGGGAGTGCCGATGACAAAGAATTCCGCTGCCGTTGCCGAGCAGCACCAAGAGCTGATCTCGATCAGCGATGGCATTGCGATAGTTGAAATTTCCCCTGCCGCCGGCGGCGCCGTGGCGTCGTTTCGCTGGCGGCAAAACGGATCCGTCGTGGATTGGCTGCGCCCTGCGGATCAGGCGGCGATCGACCGCCGCGATGCTGGCGCCATGGCCTGCTTCCCGCTGGTTCCCTATTCCAACCGCATAAGGGGCGGGCGCTTCGAATTCGCGGGCCGCACCGTCGAACTGCCGACCAGCTCCGACGATCCTCATCATGAGCACGGCCATGGCTGGCGTCGGCCATGGACAGTTATGCGTCACGAGGCCAGCACCACCGTCCTATCCTACCGCCATGCCGCCGATTCCTGGCCGTGGAGCTATGAAGCAAGGCAAGCGATCTCGCTGGTCGATGGCGCGCTGGTCATTGCCATCTTGCTGCGCAACCTGTCGGACACGCCGATGCCGGCAGGCTTCGGGCTGCATCCCTATTTCCCGTCGACACCGTGGACACATGTCCAGGCGCGGGTGTCCGGTATGTGGGAGACCGATGCGGAAATCCTGCCCACCCGGCACGTCCTGCCGCCTGCTGGCTCCAACCCGACCACGGGCTTCGACGTGTCGGAGGCGGACTTCGACACGGTCTTCACCGGATGGGAGCGCCGCGCCCGGATCTCCTGGCCGGAGCATGGGCGGCAACTGGACATCGAGGCCGAGGCGCGGCTCAATTTCCTCGTCCTCTACACGCCGCCCGGTGAGCCGTTCTTCTGCGCCGAACCGGTCAGCAACATCACCGATGCCTTCAATCGCAGCGACGTGGGCAACACTGGCTGCATCGTATTGGCACCCGGGCAGATGCGATCCGCAAACGTTCGCTTCATGCCTTCGCAGGAGATCTGATCGCCAGTCTGAGCCGCATCAACTGCTTTGCCTTGCCGCTTCGCGGACGGTTTGCAGCAGGATCGAGAAGGCCGGTGAGGGCGCCATGTCGGTCCGCATTGTCAAGCCGACCGGTCCCTTGGTCTCCTCGGTGTTGACCGGCAAGGCGACGAAGGCGCCGCTGCCGAGCTCGTTGGCGACGACGCCGGCCGAAATGATCCAGACGGCATTGCTCTGCCGCAGG
Source organism: Mesorhizobium sp. M0011 (assembly GCF_040324155.1). NCBI lineage: Bacteria > Pseudomonadati > Pseudomonadota > Alphaproteobacteria > Hyphomicrobiales > Phyllobacteriaceae > Mesorhizobium > Mesorhizobium sp. M0011. The sequence continues at coordinate 24,077 of NZ_JAMYVQ010000025.1, forward strand.
AAGGCGCGGCCGAAGGAGTCCGAGACGGTTTCGATCTCGGTTGCCGGCGCGGTCATGCCGTTGGTGATGAACAGGCGGTCGACAAAGGGGCGAATGACCGATTCCCGCGTCGGCATCAGCATCGGGAATTCGTCGAGCCGTGCGAACACATCCTGTCCCGGATCGAGCAGCGGATGTCCTGCTCGCACCACGAACAGCACCGGTTCGGAATAGAGGTGCTCGAAGAAGAAGCCGGTCACGTTTTCCGGCGCCGCCAGCCGTCCAACGACGAGATCGAGCGTGCCGTTGCGCAACTGCTCGAGCAGCACCGCATTCTCGCCGGTGACGATCTTGATTGCAGCCCCCGTGCCTTCCTTGAGGAACAGGCTCATGGCCAGCGGCATCACCCGCGCCGACACCGTCGGCAGCGCGCCGATACGGATCGGGTGCCGGTTGACCGCTCCGTCCTGGCGGACGGAATCGACGCCTTGCTTGAGTGCCGTGATCGCCGTGCCGGCATGGCGAAGGAAGATCTCGCCGATGCGCGTCAGTCGGATGCCGCGGCCGTCGCGCTCCACCACCGCAACACCCAGCGCCTCTTCCAACTCGCGCAATGTCTTGGTCACCGCCGGCGGGCTGACATGCAGCAAGTCAGCCGCCCGCGCCACGCTTCCTTGTCGCGCAACTTCCAGGAATGCCTGCAGGTGACGGAACCGGATGCGGCTCTCGGACATGGATTTGATAACCCCTGAGTTAATGAAACGGCGCAAAATATCATTTTACTGAACCAAACGCCTTGTGCAATGTGGAGGCGGAGGACCGAAATCGTGCCATTCCTCACCATCGGCGGCATCACGCTGCACCATCGCCACATCAAGGCGGCCGGCAATGCTCGCCCCATCATCTTCATCAATTCACTCGGTACCGACTTCCGGATCTGGGACGAAATTGTCTTGGCGCTCGATGGTGAAATGCCGCTGCTGGTCTACGACAAACGGGGTCACGGGCTGTCCGATATCGGCGACATCAGGTCGATCGATGATCATGTCGATGATCTCTCAGGCCTCATCGATCATTTCGGGTTGAGCAAGGTCGTGCTGTGCGGCCTGTCGGTCGGCGGCATGATCGCGCAGGGGCTCTATGCCAGGCGACCTGAAATCGTCGAAGGCCTGATCCTTTGCGACACGGCGCACAAGATCGGCACGACGGACAGCTGGAACACACGCATAGCGGCGGTCGAAAGCAAGGGCATCCAGGCGATTGCCGATGGCGTGCTCAAAGTGTGGTTCACCCCCGCCTTCCACGCGGCGCGTGTGGCCGAGCTCGACGGCTATTGGAACATGATGACGAGGCAAGCGCTCGCCGGTTACATCGGCACTTGCGCGGCCGTTCGCGACGCGGATTTCACCGATGCTGCACGCCACATCGCGGTGCCGACGCTCTGCGTTGCCGGTGACCAGGATGGCTCGACGCCTCCCGATCTTGTCCGCTCGCTGGCCGACCTGATACCCGGCGCGCGCTTCGAAATCATTCGCGACGCCGGGCACATTCCTTGCGTCGAACAGCCTGAAGCGCTCACCGCCCTGATCCGCGGTTTTATCGCATCGCTTACCCCTGGAGCAGAAACCCATGGATGAGGTCCCCGGCAACGCAGCCAGATATCGCACCGGCCTCGCGGTGCGGCGCTCGGTGCTCGGCGATCGCCATGTCGACCGGGCTGAAATCGCCGCCACCGATTTCGACCAGCCTTTCCAGGAGCTGATCACCGAGGCGGCCTGGGGAACGGTGTGGGCGCGGCCGGGCTTCACCAAGCGTGAGCGTTCGATCGTCACGCTGGCGCTGCTGGCCGCACTCGGCCATGATGAGGAGGTTGCCATGCATGTGCGCGCCACCGTCAACACCGGTGCCTCGCGCGACGATATCTGCGAGACGTTCCTGCATGTCGCCATCTATGCCGGCGTGCCGGCCGCCAACCGTGCCTTCAGAATAGCCAAGGACGTGTTTTCGGAAATGGACGGAAGCCAGAATGCCCGCTAAGTCCGGCTCGAACCGGAGGTCCGAGACCGGCGCCTTCTTCCAGCGCGACCGGACCTGGCATCCGCCTGTTCTGACGCCGAATTACAAGACCTCCGTGCTGCGCTCGCCGCAGAAGGCGCCGCTGTCGTTCGACAACACGCTGTCGGAGATTGCAGGCCCGGTCTTCGGTCACGCCATGCTCGGCGAACTCGACGCCGACCTGATCCACAATTTCGCCAGGCCCGGCGAGAGCGCGCTCGGCGAGCGCATCATCGTCTATGGCCGGGTGCTCGACGAACGCGGCGTCGGCGTACCCGGCGCGCTGCTCGAATTCTGGCAGGCCAATGCCGGCGGCCGCTATCGCCACAAGAGGGACGGCTATCTGGCGCCGCTTGACCCGAATTTCGGCGGCTGCGGCCGCGCTATATCAGGCGAGGATGGCTTCTATGCCTTTCGCACCGTCAAGCCCGGTCCCTATCCCTGGCCGAACGGGCCGAACGACTGGCGGCCTTCGCACATCCATTTCTCTGTCTTCGGCCACGGCTTCGCGCAGCGGCTGATCACGCAGATGTATTTCGAGGGCGACCCGCTGATCTGGCAATGCCCGATCGTGCGCGGCATCCCCGACAAGGCGGCCATCGAAACGCTGATTGCCACGCTCGACATGCAGGCGACGATCCCCTTCGACGCGCTCGCCTACAAGTTCGACATCGTGCTGCGCGGGCGCCGCGCGTCGCTGTTCGAAAACAGGCTGGAGGGCAATTGATGGCCCAGTCGCTCGACCGGCTCAGGGAGAGCCCCTCGCAGACCGCGGGACCCTACGTCCATATCGGGCTGACGCCCAATTTCTGCGGCATCGGTGGGGTCTACCCGACCGACCTCGGCGCGACCATGGTCAACGACAAGACCAAAGGCGAGCGGATCGGCTTGCGCATGCGGGTGCTCGACGGCACCGGTACGCCGCTCAAGGACGCGCTGATCGAGATCTGGCAGGCGGATGCCGACGGGCTCTACAATTCGCCAGCCGAATTGCGCGGCACCGCCGATCCGAACTTTTTCGGCTGGGGCCGTTGCGCGACCGACATGGAAACCGGCCTGTGCGCGTTCGAGACGATCAAACCAGGTCGCGTTCCGTTCAGGGGTGGAAGCCTGATGGCGCCGCATATCACGCTCTGGATCGTCGCCCGCGGCATCAATCTCGGCCTGCACACACGGCTGTATTTTTCCGATGAGGAAAAGGCCAATGCTGAAGATCCAATCCTGGCACGCATCGAGCATCGCGTTCGCGTGCCGACGCTGATCGCCGAGCGCCAGGGCGACACCTACGTCTTCGACGTCCATCTCCAGGGGGAGAAGGAAACGGTCTTCTTCGATAGCTGACGATGAGGAGGAGCAGGACATGACGGTATCGCCCTTCGACCATCCGCTGCTCTCTGCCCTTCTCGGCGACGACGAGGCTGCGAGGCATTTTTCCGTCGAGGCGGAAATCGACGCGATGCTGGCCTTCGAACGGGCGCTGGCGCAAGCCGAGGCCGAAAACGGGATCATCACCAGAGAGGCGGCGGCGGCGATCGTGGCGGCGCTTGGCACCTTCCGGCCGGACACGGCTCTGCTGCGAGCCGGGGTCGCCAAGGACGGCGTCATGGTGCCGGAGCTGGTGCGCCAGATCAGGGCTGCGGTCGGCGAACCGCATGGCCGGAAAGTGCATTTCGGTGCGACCAGCCAGGATGTGATCGATACCGGCCTGATGCTTCGGCTGAAATCCGTCGTCGAGCATCTCGATCTGCTGTTGACTGAAACCGTCATACGCCTCGCTTCGCTCAAAGAGCGTTTTGGCGGCAGGGCGCTGACCGGGATGACGCGCATGCAGAAGGCGCTTCCGATCAAAGTGGCCGATCGCGTCACGGCGTGGCGGGCGCCGCTGCAACGGCATCAGGAGAGGCTATCCGAGCAGTCCAGGCGTCTGCTGGTGGTGCAATTCGGCGGTGCCGCCGGCACGCTGGAAAAGCTTGATGACAAGGGGCCGGCGGTGCGCGCGGCACTTGCCGCCAGGCTTGGTCTTGGCGACGCACCGCAGTGGCACAGCCAGCGTGACGCGCTCGCCGACTTTGCCGGCCTGATGTCATTGGTATCAGGCAGCCTCGGCAAATTCGGCCAGGACATCGCGCTGCTGGCGCAAGATGGAACCGAGATCGAGCTTTCCGGTGGCGGCGGCTCGTCGGCCATGCCGCACAAGAAGAACCCGGTGAAGGCCGAAGCGCTGGTGGCGCTTGCCCGCTTCAACGCCACGCAGCTTGCCGGCATGCATCAGGCGCTCGTGCATGAGCAGGAGCGGTCGGGTGCTGCCTGGACGCTGGAGTGGCTATTGCTGCCGCAGATGGTCGTCGCAACGGCCGCGTCGCTGCGCCTTGCCGCCGAACTGGCCGCACAGGTCGAAAGTCTCGGCCACTGATGCGCACGCAAATCGTCGTCATCGGGTCCGGGCCGTCCGGGCTGCTGCTTGGGCAACTGCTGGCCGGCATCGGCGTAGAGACGGTCATTCTGGAACGTGCGAGCCGCGAGCACGTGCTTGGCCGCGTGCGGGCAGGGGTGCTCGAACAGGGCACCGTCGAATTGCTGGAACAGGCCGGCGCGGCGGCAAGGCTGCATGCCGAAGGGCTGCCGCACACTGGCATCTCGCTCGCCTTCGACGGACGCTTGCATCGCATCGACCTCGAGGCGCTGACCGGCGGCAGGCATGTCACCGTCTATGGCCAGACCGAGGTGACGCACGATTTGATGGACAAGCGCGACGCGGCAGGGCTGACCACGATCTACGAGGCGGCAAATGTCGCTCTGCACGATTTCGACGGCACCGCGCCTTTCGCCACCTATGACAAGGACGGCGTCACGCATCGCATCGACTGCGACTTCGTTGCCGGCTGCGACGGCTATCATGGCGTCAGCCGCAAATCGGTGCCCGAGCGTGCGCTAAAAATCTTCGAGCGGCGGTATCCGTTCGGCTGGCTCGGCGTGCTGGCCGAGGTGCCGCCAGCCGATCACGAACTGGTCTACGCCAATCACGAGCGGGGTTTTGCGCTGTGCTCGATGCGCTCGACGCATCGCAGCCGCTACTATGTGCAGTGCCCGCAGGACGATCGCGTGGAGGCGTGGTCGGATGAGCGCTTCTGGGACGAGTTGCGCCGCCGCTTGCCCGAGCAGACGGCGGCAAATGTCGTCACCGGCCCATCCTTCGAGAAATCGATCGCGCCGCTGCGCTCCTTCGTTGCCGAGCCGCTGCGTTTCGGCAGGATGTTCCTGGTTGGCGACGCCGCCCATATCGTACCGCCGACCGGGGCGAAAGGCCTCAATCTCGCCGCCAGCGACGTGCGCTATCTCTTCGCAGGTTTGCGCGACTTCTACGTCGAGAAGTCACATGATGGCATCGACGCCTATTCCGGCAAGGCGCTGGCACGGGTCTGGAAGGCGGTGCGCTTTTCCTGGTGGATGACGATGGTGCTGCACCGTTTTCCCGACACCGGCGATTTCGGCCAACGCATCCAGGAGGCCGAACTCGACTACCTCGTGCACTCGCGCGCCGCATCGACCGCGCTCGCCGAGAACTATGTCGGCCTGCCCTATTGAGGGCTGCGGATCATCCAGCGCCTTGCTGCCTGGCAAAATCCAAAAGCATCGGGCGCTGCCCCTTGAGGATTTTCACCTCGGCCTCGGGCAAGGTGAACCAGCCCGCTCTGTCGACCTCCGGGAACTCCTTCAGGGATCCTGATCTTGGCGGCCATTCCATGGTGAAGCTGTTGCTCTTGATGGCGGCCACGTCGATGTCGATGGTCGCCTCGACAGACCAGGCCGAGACGATCTTGCCGCCCGGTTGCCTGTAGTCGCCAAGCCGCGCGAAGGTGCCGTCGACCCTGACGCCGAGTTCTTCCTCGGCCTCGCGTTGCGCTGCCGTCAACTCATCCTCGTTCTCGTCGACAAGACCCTTCGGTATCGACCACGCACCATCGTCCTTCTTCGCCCAGAAGGGGCCGCCCGGGTGAACCAGCAACACCCTGAGATCGCCGTCGCTGCGGCGATAGATCAGCAATCCCGCACTGCATTTTGCCATTTTTGTACGTCCGTTGCGAAGCCGGCAGCCTGCCGATGGTCCTTGAATCGTTGACGCGAACCTTGCACCAGGGGATTGCGACGCTATGTCAGGCACGTCTGCATTGCACCTCACCCGCGAGTCCGGCAATCTGATACCATCGCTTATTTGGCGGCTCGAAGGCTAGGTGACGATGCAACTCGGTCTTATTGGCTACTATAGCGACTTCGTCGTGTATCCGCTGGTAATCGCCGTGCTGGCAGTGGCCGGGCTGCTCGAGGCCGGCGAAGAGAGTGCACCAGGCTGGATCGGCACGGTCCTCGCCTGTCTAGGCCTCTGGACGCTGATCGAGTATGTGCTGCACAGGTTCGTTCTTCACCATATTCCCTACATCAAGGACCTGCATGATCGTCACCATGTCGAGGAGCGCAGTTCGGTGGGCACCCCGACCTGGCTCAGCCTCGGGGTGCATGCGCTGATCGCGTTTGTGCCCGTTTGGGTGGTCTCGGACTTCGCAACCGCGAGCGCGGTAAGCTGCGGGCTGATGCTGGGGTACCTCTGGTACATCAGCATCCACCACATGATCCATCACTGGCACCCCGCCCATCCGAGCTATCTCTACACGCTCAAGCGCCGACACGCCGTGCATCATCATGTCGACGAAAACGCCAATTTCGGCGTGACGTCGATATTCTGGGATCGGGTTTTCGGGACGGCGCGGCTCTAGTCCGAGGCCAGACCAACCCCAACCGTTCAACGCCTCTTCCCGCGACCGCCGGGAGACTTGGCTCCGCGGGGGCCGCTCTGAACCGGCGTGTTGTTCTGGTTCTCGTCGGACAGTTTTCGCCAGCGGGCAAGGCGCTCCGGATCGAGCGTCCCGGCCTTTAAGGCAGCCTGCACAGCGCAGCCCGGCTCATGCACATGCGTGCAGTCGCGGAACTTGCAGAGCGGCGCGAGCTCGGTGATTTCGGCAAACAGCGTGTCGATGCCGGAGGCGACGTCGCTGACCTGCAAAGTCCGCATGCCCGGCGTATCGATCACCCAGCCGCCGCCGGCAATGGCGTGCAGCGATCGCGACGTGGTGGTGTGGCGTCCCTTGGAATCGTGCTCGCGAATGCCTCCGGTCTGTTGCGGCGATTGCTGCGCCGATCCGGCCAGCGTGTTGACCAGCGTCGATTTGCCGACGCCGGAGGAGCCGATCAGCGCCACCGTCTGGCCGACACCGCACCAGGCAGCCAGGACGGTTGCCGCATCCGATGTGCGGGGGTTCAGCATCACGACCGGCAATCCACGCTGCAGCGCGGCAGCCTGCCTTTCATAGGTCTCGGCGTCTTCAGCGGTATCGGCCTTGGTCAGCAGGATCACCGGCGTCGTTCCGGCTTCATTGGCCAGCGCCAGGTAGCGCTCGAGCCTGGCGGGATTGAAGTCGGCATTGCACGAGGTGACGATGAACAGCGTGTCGACATTGGCCGCGGCAAGCTGCGGCACCCTGCCGCCCTGGGTGCGGCGTTCCAACACCGTCTTGCGGGACAGGCGGCGCTGGACAAGGTGTTCATGCCCATCGACCAGCACCCAGTCGCCGACCGCATAGTCACCGGTGTTCGCCTGCGCCGGCAGCGTCAGATCGACCGGCCCTGCCTGCGACAGGCCGGTCAGGCGATCGCGGTGAACGGTGGCGATCCGCGTCGGCACGAGATCGGCGTCGTCGGGCTCGAGCTGATCAGCGAAAAAATCCGTCCAGCCCAGGCTGGCGAGAGATGGCATGGAAGAATCCGTCACGGCTTTGACCACGGCGTCGCAGACATCGGACAGTATCCCTGGCAGGTGGCGAACGGGCGAGGCGATTGCCCAAGCCGTGTATGGGCGGCATGGCGACATTTGGCAAGCAGGCCCGTAGCCGAGAGCGAGCGGCAAGCTTCTGCAGCCTATCCCTCGATCGTCGAACTGACGATCAAGTCGACGAAACAGCGCTGTCCGAAAGCGTTTGGCGGGAAAACGGCGGCGAGCCACGTCAGCTTTAAACGTTAACAAATAATTTGACGCATGCAATTTTTTTGCGCTCTATTGGTAACCGTGAAAATTGACTGAATAAGTTCTGTCGAGCATTGTCGCATCCGGTCAACGGCCGCATGACTGGTGGCGGGGCCGATCATGGCAGGGGATCAGGAATATATCGATGGCGGAGAAGACACACCGCACGATGGACGACTTCGCCCAGGCATGCGGCGTGTCCCGGCCGACGCTGTCCAAATATTTCGACGATCCGGCGAGCGTGAAGCCGGCGACGCGGGCGCGCATCGAAGCTGCCCTGCGCTCCTCGGACTATCAGCCCAACCTTTTCGCCCGCAATCTCAACCGCAAGCGCACCCGCAACATCGGCATCGTCGTGCCGACGATCACCGATCCGTTCTACGCCGAGATGGTCAGCCGCATCGAATTTCGCTGCCGCGACGAAGGCTACTGGCCGATCGTCATCTCCTCGCATGGTTCGCCGAAGCTGGAGGCGGAGTCGGTCAGGACGCTGCTGTCCCTGAAGGTCGCCGGCGCGATCATCGCCCCACTGGGTCTGGCTTCCGACCGCGGCGTCTTCGACAAGCTCGGGCAGGACATTCCGATTGTCTATTTCGACACCTATATCGAGGGCGATACGCCGTTCGTCGGCAACGACAACCGGCAGAGCGTCTCGACCATCGTCGACTATCTCTGCCGTTCGGGTGAGCCGCCGGTCTATCTCGACATCCCACACGTCAACCACAACTCCGGCGAACGCCAGGAAAGCTACATCGTCGCGATGGAGACCGCCGGGTTCAAGCCGGTCGTCATCGAAGGCACCCGCGATTACACCTGGGATTTCGAACGCATCGGCTACGAGCAGACGGAAAAAATACTGGAGGCCGGCACCTTGCCCGGCCGCACCATCCTGTGCGCCAATGATCGTCTCGCCTTTGGTGTGATGGCGGCCGCGTTCTCGCGCGGCCTGAAGGTCGGCCGCAGGCCCGATTGCGATCTGCGCGTTGCTGCGCATGACGATCATCCGCTGAGCCGCTACACCTGCCCGGCGCTGACCACCATGGCGCAGGATTTCGCCGCTATGGCCGGGCGCAGCGTCGAGATCCTGCTGGCCTTGCTGGACGAGGCCGATCCGCCGAAGCAGGGCATGGCGCGCACCGTCAAGCTCGGCGCCACCCTGGTGATGCGTCAGTCAGCCTGAGCGACCGGCGTCAGCTTTTCTCGAACTGGCGCCAGGCCGCCACCGCCTCGGCCACCGCTTGCCGGGCAGCGGGAATATGGCGCCCCATCGAGACGAAGCCATGGATCTGGCCCGGCCACTGCCGCAGGGTCACAGGCACGCCCGAGGCTTGCAGGCGCGCCGCATAGGCTGCTCCTTCGTCGGCGAGGATATCGCAGCCGGCCAGCGCGACGAATGCCGGCGCGACGCCGGCAAGATCGGGCGCCAGCAAGGGCGAGACGCGCCAGTCCAGCATTTCGTCGGGCGTTCGTACATAATGGTCGCGGAACCAGGCCATGGTGGTCGCTGTCAGCCCGAAGCCGTCGCCGAAACGCCGGTAGCTGTCGGCCTTCTGCCGCGCGTCGGTGTTGGGGTAGATCAGGATCTGCGCGGCAAGGGCTGGCGCCAGCCCATCGCGGGCGAGCAGCGCCAGCACAGCGGCGAGGTTGCCGCCGGCACTGTCGCCGGCCACACCGATGCGTCTGATGTCGATGCCGAGATCGGCGGCGTTCTCGGCCAGGAAACGAAGAGTTGCCAGACAATCCTCGAGCCCGGCGGGAAATTTATGGTCCGGCGCCAGGCGATAGTCAGGACAGACAATGACGGCGTTGCCGAGATTGGCCATCAGGCGACAGATCTCGTCATGCGAATCGAGGTTGCCGATGACCCAGCCGCCGCCATGCAAATAGAGCAGCGCCGGCGCCCCGCTTTGCGGTGCGCCGATGCCGCGATGGATGCGGAGCGCAATAGGCCCATTCGGCCCGTCGATCTGCCGTTCTTGGGTCGCAGCGACCGGCTCGTGCTCACCCTGTAGCGCCGGGAACGAGGCGTTGTAGGCAGTTCGCGCTGCCGCCACGCTGCCGGTCTCGAATGGCTCGCCGCCGGCTGCACGACCAATTTCGAGGACGCGCAGCGCATCCGGATCGAGCGTCATGATCATACCCTCAGGTCAGCAGGCTGCTCGCCTCTTCCTCGGTCAGCAGGGCCGGCTGCACGACATCGCCCGCGATGGCGACTGATCCCTGTGTTTCACCGGAGCGCAGGATAGCCTCCATGACCTCCAGTACATGCAGCGCAAGGCTGCCGGAGGCCCGTGGGGTGTTGCCGGTTTGAAGCGAGCGCACCAGATCGGCGACGCCGAGCATGCGGTAATTGGCGCGATCGGGTGCCGCGTAAGGCCAGTTGCGGGCGCCGTAGAGCTCGCCCTCGCTGGCGAAATCCTGCCAGTCGGTGCCGCGTTCCGACAGCGACACCGTGCCGCCGAACGTGTCGGGGTCGGGCAGGCGCAGCGAGCCCTCCGTGCCGTGCAGTTCGATCGGATGGTTGGAGTGGCGAAAGACGTCCCACGAGGCGCCGAAGGTGACGGTCGCGCCAGAGCGGAACTCGAGCAGCGACAGCACATTGGTCGGCGTGCCGACCTTGAATGTGGTGTTCTTGAATGGCCCTTCGGCGGCGATCAGCCTTTCTTCCTGGCCGCGTGTCGCCATTGCCATGACGCGCTCGACCGGGCCGAGCAGATTGACCAGCATGGTCAGATAGTACGGACCCATGTCGAACACCGGGCCACCGCCTGGCTGGTAGTAGAATTGCGGGTTGGGGTGCCAGTGCTCCATGCCGCGGCCCATCATGAAGGCGGTGCCGGTGACCGGACGGCCAATGGCGCCCTGGTCCATCAACCGGCGCGCACGGCGCCCGGCAGCACCGAGGAACGTGTCGGGCGCCGAGCCGAGCAGCAGGCCGCGCGACCGCGCCTCATTGACCAGGCGCTGTCCATCGGCGGCCGAGGTGGCGAGCGGCTTTTCGGTGAAGACGTGCTTGCCGGCCGAAAGCGCGGCAAACGAAATATCGAAATGCGCCGCCGGAATGGTCAAGTTGAGGACAAGATCGATCTCCGGGTCGGCCAGCAGCGCATCGACGCCGAGTGCCTGGATACCATATTCCTTCGCTCGCACTGCTGCCATGTCGGCCGAAATGTCGGCACAGGCGCGCAATTCGATCCCGCCAAAAAGCCCGGCGTTGCGCAGGTAAGTCATCGAGATGTTACCGCATCCGATGACGGCGATCCCGAGTTTGGTCGTTGATGTCCCGTGCATTTCGATCCTACCTCCCAATGCGCTCATGACCTGCCGGATCCGCCCAGCAGTTAGGCGGATCGCTTTCGCAAAGGGCTATACAACATTTTAAATATTGACGCGCGTAAAATTTTTATCCAACATGCGAAAATTCTGGCGCGATATCGGGAGGCTGCCAGCCCTGGGAGGGAGAAAATGACCGACATGAAAAAACGGCCGACCGCCGATGCGAATCCCGTGGGTCATGCGCGCATTGGGTATTTCCGTCGTGGCCAGGGACCGCGATGGAGTCAGGCATAGATCACCTTGGCCCCGGTCCTATCAAGCTGGCTGCGTATCGCGCCGGACAGGCCATCGTCCGTGATCACGACATCGACGCTCGACAGCGAAAAGGCCTTTGAGGTCCCGCTGACGCCCCATTTGCTCGAATCCGCAAGGAGGACAACGCGCCGGGCCATGCGCACGAGGTTTCGCTTCGTTCGCGCCATGTCTTCGTTCACGTCGACCACATCCAGTGACGAGTCAATCGCATGCGCTCCAACAAAGACCTGATGCGCTACCAAGCCGCCGAGAGCCGTGTCGGCATCGGTGATCAGTGTGCTCACCGTGTCTGGATAGACCCGGCCGCCGATCATGTGAACGTCGAGCCCGGGCCGATGCATCAGATGCTGCACGATATTCATCGCCGTGGCCGCGACCACGACATTGCTGAGCGGCGGTAACAGCATGGCAACCTGCATCAATGTCGAGCCGCCGTCGAAGATGACCGATTGGTTGTCCTCGAACAGTTCTACCGCTGCCCGGGCGATGCGTTTCTTTGCATCGAGGTTCGTTTGCATCCGCCGGGCGAACGCGGCCGTGGTCGAATCCGTGGTCCGGGTCACCGCGCCTCCGCGGGTCTTGGTCAGCAGTCCCTTGCGATCCAGTATCTCGAGGTCGGAGCGCACGGTGACTTCCGACACGCCAAAATCGTCTGACAGGTCCTTGATGCGAACCTGTCCGCTGCGTTGCACTTCACCCAGGATCGATTGGCGTCTCTGCTCTGATAACATTGCCCTGTCCTTGCCTCCATCCGCCAAGCAATCCCCCTGGCCTCGGTTCACTCTACCAAAAATATGCGAATTCGAAAGCTTTCGAAAGATTGCATTTGCCTTTTCTTTCGCAAACACTGGGTGCAGGGATTTTGAAATCAATCGATTGGAGAGTTTTGGACTCATGAGCCTCGGAACCAAGGTGCGCCTGGCGCGCCTCTTCTCGCATCCGTCAGGGAATCTTTTTGGCGGCGCGGTCGACCACTTTGTCGGCTATGGCGACGTGCGCAAAGGAGGTCTTGCCGACCTGCCGGGCGCGCTTGCTCGCGTCATGGTAGGCAAACCCGACTACGTCAGCATCCAGCCTGGCACCGCGCGCCATCTGTGGCCGCAATACGCGGGCAAGGCTTGCCTGGTGATCCAGGCCGGCTGCTTCACCCCGGACGATCGCATCAGCGAACTGATTGCAACGCCCGAGGATGCGGTGCGCGCTGGCGCCGATGCGTTGGCCGTGGCCATTCCGGTGCGCGGCGCGACCGAGGGCAAATACATACGCTGGCTGACCGATTCGGTGAATGCGGCGGCCCGTTACGGCATGCCGGTGGTGGCGCATATCTATCCTCGCGATTTCACCGACGGGGCAAAAATCGTCTTCACCCCCGACGAGATCGCCTATGCGGCACGCATCGGCTACGAGTCCGGCGTCGACGTGATCAAGATCGGTTACACGGGCGATTTCGAGTCTTTTCGAGAGACCGTTCGGACCTGCCCGGTGCCGGTTGTGATCGCCGGCGGACCGAAGACCGACACGCTGCTCGGCGCCCTTCAGCAGACGGCGGACGCCATCCGTGCCGGCGCGCGCGGTGCCGTGGTGGGTCGCAATCTCTGGGGGCACGGCGATCCGGAAAAGGCAGCGATCGCCTTTCGGGGCGTCATCCATGACGGCCTTTCGGCCCAAGACGCCTTGGCGAAGGCGGGTGCCTGAACGATGCCTACCGTCCCTTCAATCCTCGGCTTCGGAGCTATTGCGATCGACGACATCGTCTATGTCGATCAGCCGTTGTCGGCGGGCAAGGGGAAGGTTCTGCAAAGTGCCCGAGCTTTCGGAGGAAATGTCGCGACGGCACTTGCCGCCGTCGCGCGGCTCGGCGGAAGCGCCGGGTTCGTCGGATGGCTGGGCAGTGCCGCCGACGACGCCGTGTTGTGCGATCTCGTTGCGAGCGGCGTTGAAACCGCGTTCGCGCCGCGCCACCCGCACGCGCGCCCGGTGCGCTCGCGGATCACCGTCGGTTCGGATGGCGAGCGATTCATCGCGTATGACGACGAAGCGATGCTGGGCACCGCGCCCGATTTTCCGGACGAGGTTCTCAGCCGCGCGACCGTCCTGATCGTCGACAGTTACGGGATCGGGTCGCTGGATGTCGTGGCTCGGGCTCGCGATCTCGGCCTTGCGATCCTCGGCGATGTCGAATGGAGCCACGGCCCGGCCACCGAGAGACTGATCGGGCTCTGCGACCATCTCATTCTTCCACTCGGCTTTGCGCGGACCGCCACGGGCCGCCGGTCGCCGGCCGAGATACTCGATGCGTTGTGGTTGCCGTCGCGGTCCGCCGTGGTCCTGACGGATGGCGGCAGGGGCGTCTTCTATCGCGGACGCAACGAGACAGGGCTCTGGCACCTGCCTCCGCACCGGGTTGCCGTCGTCGACTCGACCGGCGCCGGTGACTGCTTTCATGGCGCCTATGCCCTTGCATTGACGCGCGGGGCCGATACCGCAGGCCGGGTCGCGTTCGCGGCCGCGGCGGCGGCCCTTTCGATAACGGGGCGTGGCGGGCGCGAGGCGCTTCCGACCGACGCCCAGGTCACGGAACTCCTGGCATCGACGAACGCGCCGTCGGCAGTCGAACTGAAATATGCGCGGCTTGATACCGGAACATAGCCGAACTATCCGAGGAAAAATTCGCAGGTGAACGTAAGCCGAGGACAATTATAAAAATCAGTGGCTTAGACTTGTGGAGGGAGGAATATGGCAGAAGTCGTTCTTGAAAATATCTGCAAGACATACGGGAACAATTTTCACGCAATCGACCAATTGAACCTGTCGGTCAAGGACGGTGAGTTCTTGATTCTCGTCGGGCCGTCCGGCTGTGGCAAATCCACCGCGCTGCGGATGATCGCGGGGTTGGAGGACGTCACCAGCGGCAGCCTTCGGATCGCCGGTGTCGACGTCGTCGACATGCCGCCCAAGGACCGGGACATCGCGATGGTCTTCCAGAGCTACGCCCTCTACCCGCATATGACGGTGTTCGAAAACATCGGCTTTTCGATGCGGCTGGCAGGCAAGCCGAAGGCCGAGCGCAAAAAGCGCGTGGACGAGATCGCCAAAACCCTTCAACTGACGTCTCTGCTGGACAGCAAACCCGCGAACCTTTCAGGCGGACAGCGTCAAAGGGTTGCCATGGGCCGCGCCATGGTGCGCGAGCCGGCAGCCTTTCTCATGGACGAACCCCTTTCCAATCTGGACGCGAAATTGCGTGTTCAAATGCGCGCCGAAATTACCCGTCTGCAAAAGCAGCTCGGCGTAACCACCATATATGTGACCCACGACCAAACCGAAGCTATGACGATGGGCGACAGGGTCGCGGTGTTGAAAGGCGGCGTGTTGCAGCAGGTCGATACACCCAGGAGGCTCTATGAATCGCCGGTGAACGCCTTCGTTGCCGGCTTCATCGGGTCTCCTTCGATGAACCTTTTCGAGGCGACCCTGACAGGCGACGAACTGATGTCCGGTGCCTTAACCATCCGGCTGCAGGATGCAGCCTTCGTGCGCAGGCCGGGCTTGAGATCGTATGCGGGGCGCAAGGTCGTGTTCGGGATACGACCGGAGGATCTCTATGACAGCAGCCTCGAATCCGGCCGCAAGTATCAGACGATACCGGCAAAGGTGACCTCGATCGAAGAACTTGGATCCGAACAAATCGTCCATCTCAACATCGACGCGGTCCGGGTGGACTCCGGCGACCCCGACGCGGTGCAGGATTTCGGCCTGGCGTCGAATGCGGTGGCGAAATTCGAACCGGTCAGCACAGTCCGCTCCGGCTCGGAAATCAGCTTGGCCCTGGATGATACCAAGCTCCATTTCTTCGATCCCGAGACGCATCTGGCAATCTGAATATCAGCGATAAGACCCGCGGGTGAGGGTGAGGCACCTGCATAAGAAGACTTGTGAATAACCAGACGATCGGCCGCATTGTGCGGTCGAATATAAAGAAGGAGGAGAAGATGACGTTTCGTATAAAACCCGCGATGCTGAAAATAGCCGCAGCCGCATGGTTGCTTGGCGCAACCGGCGCCATGGCGGATACGACGCTGGAATTCACCCAATGGTGGGAGCCCGAATTGCCGGCTGGCTCGCTCAGGGCAATCATGGATGACTTCGAGGCCGCAAATCCCGGAATCAAAGTGACGCTGGTCAGCGGCCCCTACGCGACCACGCGAGACCAGATCTCGGTTGGTGCTGCAACCGGAACGCTCAGCGACGTCGTCGGTCTCGACGGTGCCTGGGTGAACAATCTGAATGCGCAGAGCGCACTCGCCGACATGAATCCGATGATGGATGCGAGCGCTTTCGACAAGAGCCAGGTCGCGGACATCATCAAGGTGGACGGCAAGGCGGTGATGTTTCCCGTGGCTTCCTTCGTCTATCCGGTCTTCGTGAATTTGGACCTTGCTGCCCAGGCAGGCGTGACCAAGCTGCCGTCGACCCGTGCGGAGTTTCTCGAAGCCGCCAAGAAAATGACGATCGCCGACAAGAACCAGTATGGCTGGGTGCTGCCCCTCTCGCTGCAAACGCCATCTGGCGTCCAGAACGACATGATGTCGTGGGTTTGGGCTTCGGGTCAGTCGATGATGGCGAACGGCAAGCCGGACCTTGAGGGCAAACCGGTGGTCGATATGCTCACCTTCGTCAAATCTCTCAACGACGCCGGCACCATCTCGCCCGGCATCGCCACCAAGACCGAGCAGGAGAAGGTCGAGGAGTTCGTCAACAACCGCGTCGGGATGATGATCGACTCGCTCGCGCATGTGAACCTCATCCGCAAGCGCAATCCCAAGCTGAACTTCGACCTGATCCCGGTCCCGGTCGTGGAAAACTATACCGGCAAGCGGGGCCTTCCCTATGCCTCCTGGGGCATCGGCATCTCTGCTGCCTCGAAACATCAGGAAGAGGCCTGGAAACTCGTCCAATATGTGATGAGTGAAAAGGTGAACGCGAAGCTCGTGTCGCTTGCAAACGCCTTCCCGGGCAATGTCAACGCCAAGCCCGATTTCGTAACCTCGGACAAGGCTTTCGGCAAGGCTTTTGAAATCTTCAAGACCGGTTATCTCGCCAATGAGTTCACGGGCCTGCCGGTGGCAGAAGACCTGATGACCCAGTTCGACGTGCAAGCTCAAAAGATGCTTGCCGGCGAGCAATCTCCGGAACAAGCCGCAGCCGCCGCTCAGAAGGGCTGGATGGCGAAATTCTGATCGGCCTGTTCCCGTTTGCTATCTTTGACCGGGTGGCCTGACTTCGGGCAGGCCACCCGGCAACAACGGATCGGCAATTTGAGTGGACCTGTTTTTGAAGCTTACCTTCTCTTGAAGGCGTATCCCAAGGTTGGCACATGACCCGGCAAAAGCGCTCCCACCATAAGCTTAAACGAGCGGTCGCACCCTACCTCTATCTGTCGCCCTCGCTGCTCATAATTGGGCTTCTGATGCTGCTGCCGATGGTGACGGTGATTGGCTACTCGTTCCAGAACAGCGCGGTGCTGCGTCGTGACCCATCCTTTGCCGGACTGAAACACTACCAGGCGATCTTCGACGACCCCGTGTTCTGGGCTTCGCTGTGGCACACGCTCTACTTCACATGCATGAGTGTCATTTTCCACATGACCATCGGCATGGTCTTCGCGCTCATGCTGAACAGCGACCGCATCAATCCGACGCTGCGCAATATTCTGCGCGTGCTCTACATACTGCCCTGGCTGTTCACCGCGGTGATTATCGCCGTGATCTGGCGCCTGCTGCTTGAGCCGAACGGTGTCGTGAACAGCATTCTTATGCAAATCGGCATCATCGGTTCCAAGGTCGAATGGTTTTCCTCGCCTGAGACCGCGCTGCACGCCGTCACCTTCGCCAATATCTGGGCGGGCTATCCGCTCTTCATGGTCAGCCTGCTCGCGGGTTTGCAGGGCATTCCCAAGGATTTCTACGAGGCCGCCGATATCGACGGGGCGAAAGCCTACCAGAAGCTGATCTTCATCACCATTCCGCAGCTAATGCCGATCATCATCAGCATCTCGCTGCTCGACTTCATCTGGACCATGCAGGTCTTCCCGTTAATCTGGATAACGACGGGCGGTGGCCCGATCTACTCGACCGAGGTCCTCAGCACCTACACCTACAAGCTGGCGTTTTCGAGCTACAACCTGTCGCAGGCTTCAGCCAGCGCTGTGGTCATCTTGTTGATCTCTCTCGGCCTGACGCTGTTCTATATTCGCTATCAGAAGGCTCGATAGTCATCATGAGGAAAAGGCAAACGCCGAAAGACAGGCTGATCACCGTCGCGCTCCATATAGCGCTTGCAGCGGGGCTCTTTTTCGCGGCATTTCCGATCTACTGGATGCTGAGCAGCTCGTTCAAATCGAATACCGAAATCTTTGCCCTCCCACCAACCATCCTGCCAAAGGCGTTTACGCTGGAAGCGTATGCAGCCATCCTTGGCGACCCGGTGAAGCTGCGCTTCTTCTTCAACAGCTATTTCGTGGCGGGAGCGGTGACTGTGCTGACGGTGCTGATCGCCCTGCTGGCGGCCTACGGGTTCAGCCGCTTCAACTTCCGCGGCAAGGGCAGCCTCAACACAATCATCATCAGCACGCAGACGATTCCGCCGATCACACTTTTGATCCCCTTCTTCGGGCTCGTCGTCTCATACGGCATCTTCGACACCTATGTCGCACTGATCCTGACTTATCTGGTGTTTACGCTGCCCTACGCGATCCTGCTGATGACGGGGTATCTGAACACCTTGCCCCGCGATCTCGATGAAGCCGTAGCCGTCGATGGCGGCACCAGTTGGACAGCGCTTTGGCGGGTGATCGTCCCGATTTCACTGCCTGGAATCGTGGCG
The DNA here is from genome assembly GCF_040324155.1 of Mesorhizobium sp. M0011. Classification (NCBI taxonomy): domain Bacteria; kingdom Pseudomonadati; phylum Pseudomonadota; class Alphaproteobacteria; order Hyphomicrobiales; family Phyllobacteriaceae; genus Mesorhizobium; species Mesorhizobium sp. M0011. The sequence continues at coordinate 42,663 of NZ_JAMYVQ010000025.1, forward strand.
ACGTCGGTCTACACCTTCCTGTTGTGCTGGAACGAATTTCTCTTTGCGCTGACGCTGACGAAGTCAACGTCCATGCGCACTGTCCCGATCGGCATCCAGCTGTTGATGGGGCAGCATGCCTTCGAATGGAACCAGATGATGGCGATGAGCGTGCTCGGCTCGCTACCGCTTTTGCTCATCTACCTCGTTGCCCAGAGGTACTTCCTCGCCGGCATGACCGCGGGCTCGGTCAAGTAGGATGTCCATCCGACGGCGACGCAGAGTGGCAGCAAGTAATAAGCGGTATCAAGGAATGAAAGGATGAACGTGAAAGACCTCAAAGTCGGCTGCCAGACCTTCACCTGGGAAATGCTGGGAGACCGGTTTACCGGCGGCCCCGACGATCTGCTGAAGGCGATCTCTGACGGTGGCTATGCCGGCATCGAGATCACCGACACCATGATCGGACATTATGGCGACAGGCCGGAGGAGTTCGCCGCCGCGCTGAAGGCGTCGGGGCTGACGCTGGTTTCCTTCGCCTTTGGCTCGAACAGTGGTTTTACGCTGAAGGAGGAGATCGGCGCCGATCTCGAGACCGCCAAACGCTGGATCGACTTCGCCGCCGCCTTCCCTGGCGCGCTCGTGTCGATGGGCTCTGCGACGGTGGTCTCCGACGGTCCGCGCGACGACAAATTCGCCATCGCCGCAGAGGTCTACAACGAGGCTGGCGAGCTTGGCCGCAAGACCGGCGTCCAGGTCGCGGTGCATCCAAGCTCGCACCACAACACGCTGCTGTTCGACCGGGCCGACTACGACACGATCTTTGCCTTGCTCGATCCCGATCTGGTCGGTTGGGTGCCGGATACCGGCCATATCCTGCGCGGCCACAAGGACATGGCCGACACGCTGCGCACCCACCGCGACCGCATCCGCTACATCCACCTCAAGGACGTCGATGCCAACGGTACCTGGGCCATGCTTGGCAAGGGCGTCTGCGACACGCCTGCGGTCATCGAGATCGCCGGCACCGCACCGCGCTTCAATGGCTGGCTGGTGCTGGAGGAAGAATCCGAAACGGCCGCCGCCGATCCCGCCGGCGCGGTCAAGACCAACCGCCAGACGATGCGCTCCTACGGCGCCTGAAGAACGAGACGATGATCAAGAAACAGGACAGACGCCTCAGGGTCGGCGTGCTCGGCTGCGGCCCCATCGCGCAGTTCGCGCACCTGGAATCCTGCGCCAAGGCCGGCAATGCCGACCTCTACGCCATCTGCGACGCGGCACCCGATCTGCTTGCGCGCATGGGCGCGACCTACGAGCCGCAGAAGATGTATTCCGACTATGAGGCAATGCTCGCCGATCCTGAGCTGGAAGCGGTGATCGTCGCCACATCGGACGCCTATCACGTGCCGATGTCGATCAGGGCGCTCAACGCCGGCAAGCATGTTCTCTGTGAAAAGCCGATCGGCACCTCGGTTGAGGAAGGCGAGGCGCTGGCCGAAGCGGTCAGGCGCTCGGGCAAGATCCTGCAGGTCGGGCACATGAAGCGCTTCGATCCGGCACTGGAGGCGGCGCGCGACTTCGTTCGAGACGAGATCGGCGAAGTGCTGGCGCTGAAGGCCTGGTACTGCGATTCCACCCATCGCTACACCAACACCGATGCCGTGCAGCCGCTGCCCGTCACCAGCAGGCTAGCCAGGAAGCCAGCGGGAAATCCCAAGGCTGATCTCAGGCAATATTTCATGCTGGCGCATGGCTCGCATCTCGTCGACACGGCGCGTTTCCTGTGTGGCGAAATCCTTGCGGTCCGCGCGCGCCTCAACGAGCGTTTCGGCGCCTATTGCTGGTTCGTCGAGACCGAGTTCGCCAGCGGCGCGCTCGGCCATCTCGACCTGACGGTTGCCGTGCGCATGGACTGGCACGAAGGTTTTCAGCTCTATGGCGAGAACGGCTCCGTTATCGCCAGGACATTCAACCCTTGGTATTTCCGCGCCAGCGAGGTCGACATTTTTCATGAGAAGGACGCGACATCGCGCCGGCCGCTCGGCGCCGACGGCCATTTGTTCCGCCGCCAGCTGGAAGGTCTTGCCGAAACGGTGCTGGAAGGCACGCCGATGCGTGGCGCCAATGTCGAGGACGGCATCGCCTCCATCCGCGCCATGGTCGCCATCGCGCGTTCGGTGGTATCAGGCGAGCGGGTGGAACTCGCCTCGGTTTCGGGAGCGGTCTGATGCGTCTCGGCATTTTTGCCAAGACCTTTCCCGGTGCCGAGCCGGCTGCGGTGCTCGCGGCCGTTCGGCAAGCGGGCTATGAGACGACACAGTTCAATCTTGCCTGCGCCGGCCTGCCGTCGATGCCGGATGCGGTGCCGGCGGATGCCGTCTCTTCCATCCGTGCCGCAGCGCAATCGAGCGGCGTTTCACTTGCAGCACTTTCCGGCACCTACAACATGGTGCATCCCGACAAAGCCGTGCGCGACGATGGCCTTCGGCGTCTCGCCGTCGTCATCGAGGCTGCTGCTGCCCTCGACATCCCGCTGGTCACGCTCTGCACCGGCTCGCGCAACGCCGCCGATCAGTGGGCCTATCATCCCGACAATGCCGATCCGGCCGCCTGGTCCGACATGGCCGCCGAGATGGCGAAGGCGCTGGCGTTGGCCGAAGGTGCCAATGTCGATCTCGGCATCGAGCCTGAGCAGGCCAACATCGTCACCTCGGCCAGGGATGCGACCCGGCTGATCGCCGAGATGGGATCGAAGCATCTGAAGATCGTGCTCGATCCGGCAAACCTGTTCGACCACGCCACGCCCGGCGAGGCGCGCGCCATCGTTGCCGCCGCGATCGACGAGGCCGCCGGCCACATCGCCATGGCGCACGCCAAGGACCGCTATAGTGACGGCCGCTTTGCCCCATCAGGGCAAGGCATCGTCGATTTCCCGGATTTCGGCGCGCGGCTGAAGGCAGTCGGCTTCGAGGGATCGCTCGTCACCCACGGGCTGTCCGCCGACGAAGCCCCCGATGTCGCCGCCTTTCTGCGAAGGCTCCTCTGATGGGCGCCGCCCCGACGATCCTGCTCCGCGACGATGCAGCGCTTCGTGTCTTTGACACGGGGCAGGGCAGACTTCCCGTCGTCTTCCAGCATGGCCTCGGCGGTGACGCAGCGCAGGTCGCGCAGAACTATCCCGACAGCCCGTCATACCGCCGGCTGACCGTCGAATGCCGCGCGCAGGGCGGTTCCGGCGCCGGTAGCAAGCGCCCGTTTTCGATCGCGATGTTCGCCGATGATGTGCTGGCCGCCGCAGATGCGGCCGGCCTCGACCGTTTCGTCGCCGGCGGCATTTCGATGGGTGCGGCCATTGCCTTGCAGCTTGCCGCCCGCCACCCGGACCGCGTCCTGGGTTTGGTGCTTGTTCGCCCTGCCTGGGCTTTCGACGCGGCACCGCAAAACATGCGCCCTTACGTGGAAGTGGCGGAGCTCATCCTCAGCCGTCCTTTATCGGAGGCGCGAGATATCTTCGCGGCGTCCGCGACGACCGCACGCTTTCGAACCGAAGCGCCGGACAATCTTGCTTCCCTGCTCGGCTTCTTCGCGCGCGAAGACGCGCCCGTCTTCGCCGAGGTGATGCAGCCGATCGCAGAGGATGGACCTGGCGTGACGCGGGCAGCGGCCGCCGGCCTCGCGCTCCCCACGCTCGTCATTGGCAGCGGCATCGATCTCGTCCATCCGCTGGCCACCGCGCGCAGTCTCGCCGACGCCATCCCCAACGCGGCCTTTGTCGAGGTGACGCCGAAGGCCACCGACAAGGATCGCCACTTCGCCGAGATCCGCGCCGCCATCGGCAGCTTCCTCAAAGATCGTTTCAACAACCAGGACCAGTCATGATCTCGAAACCTCTCTCAGGCCCGGCCGCCATCGCCGCATTGCCCCGCGATCGCATGATCGCCGAATTCTCGCTGTGGTCGGCCAATCTCGCCAATTTCGAAAACGACTTGAAGCGCGTCGAGCCCTATGTCGATCTTCATCATATCGATGTGGCGGACGGTCATTTCGCACCGTCCTTCCTGTTCTTCCCCGATCTCGTCGCCCGCATCGCCGGGCTGACGGCGAAACCCATCCATGTCCACCTGATGGTCGATGAAGCAATCGTCGAGGTGCAGACGCGCCAGTTTATCGAAGCCGGCGCCGACATGATCAGCGTCCATGCCGAGAATGGCGAAGCCGGATTGCGCGCCGTTCGGCTGGCGCGTGAACTCGGCGCCGAGGCGGGCGTCGTGCTCAGGCTGGAGACGCCGGTCGAGATGATGACGCCTTTTGTCTCCGAAGTCGCTTTCGTCACGCTTCTGGGAACTGCAATCGGCGTCAAGGGCCAGAGCCTGTCGGACAAGGCCTGTGACAGGTTGGGCGCTGCCCGCGCCATCCTGAGAAGGGCCGGCCGCGAGGCGCAGGTGGTTTTGGCCGCAGACGGCGGCATCCGCCACGAGACCGTGCCGTTGCTGCGTGCCGCCGGTGCCGAAACCGTGGTTCTCGGTTCCCTCGCCTTCGGTGACAAGGACCTCGCCGGCCGCATCGGCTGGCTGCACGGATTGAAGGTCGCGGCATGACAATACAAGCCGCCCTTGCGATCGATCTTGGCGGGACGGAGCTTCGTGTCGCCCTGGTCGACCGCGACGGCAAGATCCTGGCATTCGCGGCGGTGCCGACGCAGGCGCAGGCCGGTCCCGATGTGGTGATCGGCCAGATCGAGGCGTTGGCGGCGACAGTCCACGCCGAGGCGCCGGCACTCTCGATCGTCGGCGTCGGCGTCGGTGCGCCGGGACCGCTCGATCCGCTGGCCGGCATCGCCGTCGGCCCGCCGACACTCGCCGGCTGGCTGGACGTGCCGCTTGCCGACATCCTCGAGCGGCGGCTCGGCCTGCCGGTGCGGCTGGAGAACGACGCCAATGCCGCGGCGCTCGGCGAATGGCGTTTCGGTGCCGGCCATGGTGCGGGCTCGCTGGTCTTCGTCACGGTTTCCACCGGCATTGGCGGTGGTGTCGTCGTCGACGGCCGCATCCTGCATGGCCGCCGTGGCCTTGCCGCCGAGATCGGTCACATGACCATCACCAATGAAGGCGAGCGCTGCGTATGCGGTGTCGTTGGCTGCTTCGAGGCCATCGCCTCGGGAACGGCACTTGGCCGCCGCGCCAGCGCCGCCACGGCAGCCGGAGACGGCTCTACCTTGCGACGCTTGTCAGCGGACGCGGAGGTAACCGGCCGCCATGTCGTCGAGGCGGCACGGCTGCAGGACGCTCTTGCCTCGGCCTTGCTGGAGGAGGAAGCGCGCTGGCTGGGTGTTGGCTTCACCAATCTCCTGCATCTCTATTCGCCCGATGTGCTGGTCGTTGGCGGCGGCATCGCCAATGGGCTCGACCTGATGCTGCCGACCATCGAGGCGACCATCAGGCAACGGGCCATGCGCGCCTATCGCGACGTGCCGGTCGTTCAGGCCCAGCTCGGCCGCCATGCCGGGCTCGTCGGCGCCGCCAGCCTTGTGCTGTTCGACGACGGCGGCACTTTGGCAGCCCGCATGCCTGTTGGCCCAAGCACGTTTCCGGACACCGCTGAGCAAGACCGGCACGGTCTGACGTTGCGACCTGCATGACAAAGGCCAGAGGCAGCACGCCTCCGGCCTTTTACGCATTGACCGCGCGTCATTACTCGGCGGGAACAACGTCCGCCGGCAGGCTATCGTCGGCCGTGCCCGCCAGCGCCCTCGCCAGCTTGGCCTCGTCGAGTTCGCCTTCCCAGCGCGCCACCACCAGCGTGGCGACAGCATTGCCGACGAAGTTGGTCAACGCCCGGCATTCAGACATGAAGCGGTCGACGCCGAGGATCAGCGCCATGCCAGCGACCGGCACCGCCGGAACCACCGAAAGCGTCGCCGCAAGGGTGATGAAGCCGGCCCCGGTGATGCCGGCGGCACCCTTGGAGGAAAGCATGGCCACCAGCAGCAGCAGGATCTGGTCACCCATCGACAGGTGGATGTTGGTCGCCTGTGCGATGAACAGCGCCGCCAAGGTCATGTAGATGTTGGTGCCATCAAGGTTGAAGGAATAGCCGGTTGGGATGACCAGGCCGACGACCGAGCGCTTGGCGCCGGCCTTCTCCATCTTTTCCATCAGCGAGGGCAGGGCGGCCTCCGACGAGGAGGTGCCCAGCACCAAAAGCAGCTCTTCCTTGATGTAGCGGATCAGCGACAGGATGGAGAACCCGTTGTAGCGGCAGACCGCGCCAAGCACGACGAACACGAACAGGAACGACGTCACGTAGAAGGTGCCGACCAGCATGGCGAGGTTGATGACCGCGCCGATGCCGTATTTGCCGATGGTGAAGGCCATGGCGCCGAAGGCACCGATGGGGGCGGCCTTCATCAGCACGCTGACCAGCTTGAAGATCGGTGTCGTCAGCGCCTGCAGGAAATTGAGCACGGGCGTGCCCTTGTCGCCGACCAACGCCAGCGCGATGCCGAACAGCACCGAGAAGAACAGCACCTGCAGGATGTCGCCATCGGCGAAGGCGCCGACGATGGTCGACGGGATGATGTTCATCAGGAAGCCGGTGACCGACTGGTCGTGCGCCTTGGCGGCGTAAGTGCTGATGGTCGAGGCGTCGAGCGTCGCCGGGTCGATGTTGAAGCCGGCGCCCGGCTGCACGACATTGGCGACGACAAGGCCGATGATCAGAGCCAGCGTCGAAAAGGTGAGAAAATAGAGCATCGCCTTGCCGGCGACACGTCCGACCTTCTGCAGGTCGCTCATGCCGGCAATGCCCGTCGTCACGGTCAGGAAAATGACCGGGGCGATGATCATCTTGACCAGCTTGATGAAGGCGTCGCCGAGCGGCTTCATGCTCTCGCCGACCGACGGATAGAAATGGCCGAGCAGGATGCCGACCGTGATCGCGACGAGCACCTGCACGTAGAGTTGGGCATAGAAAGGCTTGCGCTGCGCGGCAAGCGCGCCTGATTGGTCTGCGATGTGCATCGAACTCTCCCTGGCCGGATGGGGCGGAGCGCCCTGCGTGACTTCTCCCATCGCGGCGCTCCGGTCGCACGCCGCTGCCAGGGAGTTTTGCAAGCGTTGTGCCAGTTCGCGGAAAGGCCGGAACCACGGGATTTCCGCCTTTGTCTGACGTCATGCGGGCAAAGCCTGTGCGGATTTCCGCACAGGCAGTGTTTGCCTGGGCGGATTTTCGCATTACACTGGCCGAAAGCCGCGAGCAAAGGGGAGAGGGCAGACGCCGCAAGCAGACACCGATAGCGGATTCCCTGGATTTGCCGGCCGTGAATTGCTGCGCGAGGCGCTGGCGCGGCTGCGCGATGGCCGCTGGGTTGCCGTGGTCGTCGCTCTTGCCTTTCTGGCCGGCGCGATCGCCATTGCCGGGCGCATCGCCTCCGGCCAGGCGGCCGATAATCTGCGCGAGACGGCACTCGCCGCACTGCCGCTGGCGGCGGGAACCCTGACCGGCGAAATCGAAAAGCAGCGCCTGGTTCCACTGGTGTTGGCCAGAGACGATGCGGTGCGCGGCGCTCTGCGCCGGGCCGGAAAAATGAAAGAAAAGGCCCTCAACGACAAGCTCAAGTCGATTGCCGGCGATGCCTCGGCATCCGCCATCTACATCATCGATACGGCAGGCATCGCCATATCAGCCAGCAATGCCGACGAACCGGCGAGCTTTGTCGGCATCGATTACAATTTTCGGCACTATTTCCAGGAAGCGATGAGCAAGGGTGCTGCCAGCCAATATGGCCTCGGCACAATCAGCGGCAGACCGGGGCTGTACCTTGCCAGCCGCGTCGACGATGGCGGCAAGCCGCTTGGCGTTGCGGTGCTGAAGGTCGAACTCGACGGCGTCGAAGCCAATTGGCGTTCCAGCGGTTTGCTTGTGTTCATCACTGATGAACGCGGCGTGGTGCTGGCTACCAGCCAGCCCGACTGGCGGTTCCGTGCGCTGGCACCACTGTCGGCCGAGGACACCGCCGCAGCCCACGAGCAGCTCCAGTTGGCCGATGCAGGCTTCGAGCCGCTGCCGATCCGGCGCGGCGCGGGTGACGGCCTGGCGACGCTCGACAACGCGGGAAAACCGCGCCAGTTCGTCGAGGTGGTGCAGGATTTGCCTGGTGCTGTTCCTGGCTGGCGTCTCTGGCTGCTCACTCCCGCCGACGCTGCTCTTTCATCGGCCGCCAACACGGCGCGCCTGACCACGCTGCTTGGGCTTCTGCTGATGGGCTTGCTTGCCTACGTGCTGACCCGGCGCCGGCGAACGCGCAGGCTGAGGCAGGAGGCGCTGGCGCGTATGAATGCCGAACTGGAGAGCCGAGTCAGCACGCGAACGGCCGAGCTGACCCGCTCCAACACCGCACTTGCCGGTGAAATCGCCGAGCGCGAGAATGCCGAAGCCAAGGTGCGCCGGCTGCGCGACGACCTCGCCCAGGCCAACCGGCTTTCCATCCTCGGCCAAATCGCCGCCGGCGTGGCGCACGAGATCAACCAGCCGGTCGCCGCTATCCGCACCTATGCCGAGAATGCGGGCCGCTTTCTCGAAACCGGCAAAACCGGACCGGCCAGCGGCAATCTGACGTCGATCGTGTCGATGACCGAGCGCATCGGCGCGATCACCGGCACCTTGCGCACTTTCGCCCGTCGACCCGGGGTTGCCGCTTCGCCGCTGCCGGTGCGCGAGGCAATTGATGGCGCGCTGTCGCTGCTGTCGGGCCGCATCCGTGATTCCGGCGTGACCATCGTCAAGCCGCGCGGCAATGCCTCGCCGGTGGTCCTGGCCAGCCGCATCCGGCTGGAGCAGATACTCGTCAACCTTTTGCAGAATGCGCTCGACGCGATGAAGGACCAGTCTGATCCCCGCATCGAGATCCAACTCGCCGAGCACGACGACAGGGTGCTGATTTCGGTGCGCGACAATGGCCCAGGTCTCGGCCCGGAAGCAGCCGGCAATCTGTTCATGCCGTTCCAGACCACCAAGGAGAAGGGGCTTGGTCTCGGGCTGGTGATCTCGCAGGAGATTGCCCAGGAATTGGGCGGCACGCTGCGGCTCGATCCCAGCAATGGCACCGGCGCATCTTTTACCGTCGACTTGAGGCGAATTGAATGATTGAGGGATCAGGGTTGGTGGCGCTCGTCGACGACGATGCGGACCTCCTTCACGCCACAACGCAATTGCTCGAGCTTGCCGGCTTCACTGTGGTCGCGCGCGACGCCGCCGAGGCAGCGCTTGCCGTTGTCGACAGGACCTTTGAAGGCGTGGTGGTCAGCGACATCCGCATGCCGGGCATGAACGGGCTGCAGCTGTTCGATCGCATCAAGGCGATCGACCCGGACATACCCGTGATCCTGGTCACCGGCCATGGCGACGTCGACCTCGCAGTGGCCGCGCTCAAGGATGGTGTCTACGATTTCATCCCAAAACCCTTTGCCGGCGACCGCCTTGTCGAGGCGCTGAAACGGGCATCGGAGAAGCGACGACTGGTGATGGAGAACCGGCGGCTGCGCGAAGCCGCGGCGCTCGCCACTGACGGCCTGCCGCTGATCGGCGAGGCTCCTGCCATCAAGCGGCTGCGCGAGACCTTGCGCCAGATCGCCGACATGGATGTCGACGTGCTGGTCGAGGGAGAAACGGGAACCGGCAAGGAAGTGGTGGCTGACCTGCTGCACAGGTGGGGGCGGCGGCGCTCAAAACCCTTCGTGGCACTGAACTGCGGCGCCCTACCGGAGACGGTCATCGAGAGCGAGTTGTTTGGCCATGAGGCGGGCGCGTTCACCGGCGCGCAGCGGCGGCGGATCGGCAGCATCGAGCATTCCAGCGGCGGTACGCTGTTTCTCGACGAGATCGAATCCATGCCGCCGGCGCTCCAGGTCAAGCTGCTGCGCGTGCTCGAAACGCGCAGCCTCACGCCGCTTGGCTCGAACGACATCAGGCGCATCGATCTCAGGGTCGTCGCCGCGACCAAGGTCGATCTCGGGCGGTCGGACCAGCGCGGCGATTTTCGCGAGGATCTGTATTTTCGCCTCAACGTGGTGACGCTGCGCATACCGCCGCTGCGCGAACGGCGCGGCGATATCCCGATGCTGTTTGGGCATTTCCTCGGCAAGGCGGCAGAACGGTTCGGCCGGCCTATCGCGAAGATGAACGCTGCGGTCAGCGATCATCTCCAGTCGCATGACTGGCCAGGCAATGTGCGCGAGCTTGCCCATTTTGCCGACCGTGTTGCGCTCGGCCTCGGTCCGGAAGATGAGAGGAGGGCGGTCTCCGCGCATTCGCCGGAGCCTGCGGCAGCATTGCCCGAACGGGTCGGCCAATACGAAGCACAGCTCATCCGCGACGCATTGCGCGACCATGGCGGCGACGTGCGCGGCGCCATTGATGCTCTGGGCGTGCCGCGCAAGACCTTCTACGACAAGCTCAAGCGCTACGGCATTGCCGCCTCCGAATTTCGCAACGGCGGCGATACCGATACGCAACCCGTCTCGGATAAGCGATGAACACTACCATTGAAACGACGGCAAATCCCTCGCCGGAGGAACTCGCCTTTCTCGGCGAAAGGTTGACGGCGTTCAATGACGGCGATGTCGGCGCGTCTGAGAGGAAGGCGCTTGCCGTGTTCGTGCGGGGCGAGGATAGCGCGGTCGTCGCCGGCATCTCTGGCTATACCGCCTGGGGATGGCTTTATGTGCAATGGCTCTGGGTGGATGAGCAACTGCGCGGCCGACACATGGCCGGCACAATGCTGGACGCGGCCGAACAGGAAGCGGTGGCGCGCGGCTGCAACAATGCCTGGATCGATACCTTCAATCCGAACGCCGCCAAGGTCTATCAGCGCCAGGGCTATCGGCCCTTCGGCTCGCTGGCCGATTTCCCTGTCGGCCGCAGCCGCATCTTCCTGCAAAAGAAACTGGTTGGCGGTTGAGCAATTCCAGGAAAAGTGTGAAGCGGTTTTCCGTCCGGAGTTGCGTCAAAGCAAGAGTCTAGCCGGCGAGTTTTCCGCCACGCATCGGCTGCGGCGCGCCGGTGGTGCTCGGGAAACTGATCGGCAAGCCGCGCAACACGCGAACCGCGAGGAAGGCAAAACACTCCGCCTCGACCGCATCGCCGCTCCAACCGAGGCTTTCCGCCAGCACCACCTCGACGCCGGCGCGGCTGGCCAGCATTGCCATCATGGTCGGGTTATGGCGACCACCGCCGCTGACCACCAGCTTTTTAGGCCGGCTTGGTAAGAGGTCGAGTGCCTTGCCGACGGCTGCTGCGGTGAAGGCGGTGAGCAGTGCCGCGCCATCCTCCGCATCCAGCCCGTCCGCCATGGCGGCGCCGAAGTCGAAACGGTCCAGCGATTTGGGATAGGGCTTGGTGAGATAGGGGTGCTGCAGCAGCTTGGCCAGCCGGGCCTCGTCCACCTTACCTGCACGGCCAAGCGCGCCGTCGCGGTCCATCTCGCCGAGCCCCTTCGACTTGATGAAATCGTTCAGCGGCGCGTTGGCGGGTCCGGTGTCGAAGGCGACGACATTGTCGGCGCCATCCCACCAGGTGATGTTGGCGACGCCGCCGAGATTGAGTACGGCGACCTCGCCATTGGCGCCGGCGCTGCGCATCAGCGCGGTGTGATAGACCGCGGCCAGCGGCGCGCCTTGCCCGCCGGCGCGTATGTCGGCCGAGCGGAAATCGTATGCGACCTTGGTGCCCAAGATGGCATGCATCAGCTCGCCATCGCCGAGCTGCCTTGTCTGGCCCAGCCGTCCAACCTGCGGCGCGCGATGCAAAACGGTCTGGCCGTGAAAACCGACGATGCCGATATCGGCCATCGTCATGCCATAGCCTGCGACCAACTCCTTGACGGCCGCGGACTGCGCGCGCGTCAGGGCTTGCTCCGCGGTACGAAAGATCGTCGGCTCCGGCCCGACGAAATTCCACGCCCGCGCCTCCGTCAGCGTCTCTTCCAGCAGGGAGCGGATCGACGGAGGATAGGGCATCAGCCGGTAGGTGCCGAAATCCTCGATACGTTCGCCGTCGGTCTTGATCAGCGCGACGTCGATGTTGCCGTCCAGCACCGTGCCGGTCATCAGGCCGACGGCCCAGATTGGTTCCATAATCGTTTCCTTATCGAACATGATCTTTTCCGAAAACCGTTTCCCACTTTTCGGGACCATGCTCCAGTCCCCATTAATGAGGCCGCCGACCGCTTGACGAAGCAAAACGATTCCACTGTCGAAATGACGTGTCGGATGGATCCGGTTGGTGAGCAAGGTCCAAGCCTTGCCCCTGTCGAGGCGGGGTCGCGGTGCCGAGGCGGACCTATCCTCGTAGCGCCACGGGCGACACTGGACTGCGCAACGCCGGTTCTGCGGTCGTTTGGGCTCAACACAGCGGCAATGCCACCTCTTGCCTATCATGCGCGAAGGCGCGACCTTGCTCGATCTGGCGAAACGCTTCCGCCGAAATCCGCAAGGGAGAGAAAATCATGACATCCGATGTGGCCGTCATTGCAGGCGCGGGCGCTGGTCTGAGCGCCTCGCTTGCGCGCCTTCTCACCCGGGAAGGCTTTCGCGTGGTTCTGGCCGCCCGCAACGTCGAGAAGCTGGGCGCTCTGGTCGATGAGACCGGTGCGCTGGCCGTTGAGACGGATGTCGCCGACGCTGCGTCCGTCGCCAGGCTGTTCGACACCGCCGACAAGGCCGGCCCGCTGGCGCTCGTGGTGTTCAACGCCAGCGCACGCACACGCGGCCCGATCGCCGAGCTCGATGCGGAAGCGGTCAAGCAGGCATTGCTGGTCGGCGCCTATGGCGGCTTCCTGGTCGGCCAGCAGGCGGCGCGCCGGCTGCTTGTCCGGGGATCCGGTTCGATCCTGTTCACCGGCGCCACCGCCAGTGTGAAGGGCTTTCCCGGCTCGGGCGGCTTTGCCATGCCGAAATTCGGCCTGCGCGGCCTGGCGCAGTCCATGGCCCGCGAACTCGCCCCGAAGAACATCCATGTCGCCCACTTCATCATCGACGGCCAGATCGAGCCGCCCGGACAGGCAGCCGATCCCGACCGGCCGGACCGCCGCCTGTCGCCGGATGCCATCGCCGAGGCCTACCTCACAACCCATCGCCAGCATCGCAGCGCCTGGAGCTCGGAGCTTGAGTTGCGACCGTGGATTGAGACGTTTTGACAGTCCAGCTGATCGCCTAAGGGCCAGCTGATCGGCGGGCGGGAAGTATCGCGATCCTTCCGCCATTCTTTTTATATTAGGCGTTGCTCATATTTGTGGCGCTAAGCTGCTTATCCAATACATAAAAAGACATAGGGTAATATATACGTTTGTTTAACGCCGGTTGTGCATGTTGCAGCTTTCCCGGGTTAATTGAGAACGCGCATGCCGGTTACACGTCGTACACTGCTTGCGGCCGGGAGCGGCGGGTTGCTGATCTCGCAAGCCCGCGCAGCCAGCACTCTGGGACAGCAGGCGGAGAGCGCCCCTCAACCTATCGCGAGCGGCGATGCATTGCGCATCGCAATGCCGGCCTTCGCTTCCAATCCGTTCTTCCCGGCCGACGGATCGGGGGACGATGGCATAGACATGGAACTGGCCCACGGCATCGCCGCGGCGCTTGGCGTCGAGCCAGTGTTCGACCGATCCGCCGCAACGTTCGACGATATTGTGAAACAGGTCAGTTCCGGACAGGCCGACCTGGCGATTGGCAAGCTCAGCCGGACGCTTCAGCGCGGCCGGTCGATCATCTATTCGCGCCCCTACGCCATGCTGCGGCAAGGGCTGATCGCCAACCGCCTCAACCTGGCGCGTATCGCGCAAGGCAAGCCGCCCGAAGGGATCGTCCGTGATTTCTCAGGCGATCTTGGCGTGATCGAGGGCTCTTCATTCGCCACTTATGCGGCCACGACTTTCCCGCATGCGCAAATCCACCGCTTGGCAAGCTGGGATCTGATCATCGATGCGATCCGGAACGGGACGATCGACATGGCCTATCGCGATGATTTCGAGATCAAGAAGCTGATGGTCGACGATCCGTCGATGACGGTCGTCGCGCGCTCCATCACGCTGACCGACAAGGTCGATACGATCGCAGTCGGCGTGCGGCCGGACAATCCGCATCTCGCAGCCTTTGTCGATCTGTATCTCGATCTCGCGCGGGGTCAGCAGGTTCTCAGCACGGACGAGATCATCGCCCGCTATCGCCAGGGGAGCAAAGCCTGACATGGCAATCTCCGAGTTAGCCGGACCCCTGCCTTTCGATTGGCGCCTGATGGCCAGGCGCATACTGCGATCACCCGTGACGACGATCGCGATGATTGCTGCAGGGATCCTGTGCGGCCTCTACTATCCAGATTTTGCCCATGCGATCAGCCCTGTCGCACAGCTCTACCTGAATTTCCTCAAGATGGTCGTCCTGCCCTATTTGGTCTCGTCGGTCATCTTCTCCATCACGGCGATGGTCCAGGACCCGAAATCGGTCCGCTACCTCGGCAAGGTGGGTATGGCCGTGCTGGTCGTGTCGTTCCTGAGCGTGCTGGTGAGTGGCACCTTGTCGCTGATCCTGCAGCCGGGCCAGATCGAGAATCCCCAGTCGCGCATCGAGCTTGGCGAGTTCATCAATTCGCAAGGCAGCGTATCCACCGATCTCGCCTTCCCGTTCCAGCCGCCAGCCTCCAATGGGGATCCCAATGGCGGGCACTCGATCCTGCTCGACCTGGTGCCGAACAACGTCTTCAATGCCCTGGCCTCGGGCCAGACCATTCAGGTCCTGCTGTTCTGCCTGCTTTTCGGGCTCGCGATGGGGAAGATTCCCCAGCCCTCGTCCATGAGCCTGACCCAGGCGCTCAACGCGGTCTACCGGGCCTGCACGGTGCTCACCAACTGGTTCATCTGGGGGTTGCCCTTTGCAACCTTCATCCTGATCGCGGACCAGACCGCGTCGACTGGAACCAAGCCGCTCACACTGATGGGCGGTTACCTGCTGGTGATGGGCCTTTCCTGCCTCATATTCGTTGCCGGGGCTTTTGCCATTATCGCCATCCGGTCGCGACGAAGCTACTGGACCACGATCAAGACCTGCCAGCCCCTTCTCATGGTGGCCATCACCACACGCTCTACGGTCGCCTCGCTCCCTTGGGTCATCAACCTTTTGAGCGAGCGCCTGCGGTTCAGCCTGGTGGTCGTCGAACTGCTCGTGCCGTTACAGGCGGCACTGCTGCGGACAGGCCCGGCACTGCTCTATACCTCGGGTGCGCTGTTCATCGCCCAGCTTTACGGCCACCAGCTTGCAGTCTCGGACCTCGTGCTCGTCGGTATCATCTCAGCGCTTCTCGCGCTCACCACCGGCGGCATGGGCAGCCTGCTCATCCTGTCGCAGATGTCCATCGTCTGCGGATACCTGAAGCTTCCCTTCGAGGCGGCGTTCGCCCTGTTCGTCGCGGTGGATGCGGCCGTGGACACGTTCATGACGCTGGCCAGCGTTTGCACCGTCGCGGCGAGCACGGCAATGATCGCTCCCAGCCACAGGGAGACGACGCAGACTGACGCCGCCTCGGACCAGCTCGAAGCCGAGCCCGTCAGATGATCGACGACAGCATCCGTCCCCAGCTCGGCATTATCGGCGGTCTCGGGCCGCTTGCTTCGGCTGATTTCTACTTCAAGCTGACCCGGATGACCCAGGCGCTCAGGGACAACGAACATGTGCCTGCCGTGATCCTCAGTGTCCCGCAGCTGCCCGACAGGACCGAAGCCATCCTTGCCGGCCATGACGGGCCGCTGGCGCCTTTGAAAGCCGCGGTCGCGACGCTCAATGCGCTCGGCGTCGCCCGCATCGCGATGCCGTGCAACACCGCCCACCATTGGTACGGCCAACTGGCGGCGAATTCGCGCGCGGAAATCATCCATATCGGAGATGCTGTGGTGACGGAGACGCGTCGCAGCCTGGATCAGGGCCGGGTTGCTGTTCTCGCCACCCAAGGCACGCTGGTCTCCGGCTTCTATCAGGACAGGATGTCGGCAGCGGGATTTGAGCTCTGCCTTCCCGCGAACACCGAGTTTCAGGCCTGCGTCGACAGCGCGATCAGCCTCATCAAGGCGGGTTCGATCGCTGATGCGGCGGTTGAAACCGAGCGCGCGCTCGACATCGCGCAAGCGGCCGGCGCCGATGCAGCCCTGCTCGGCTGCACCGAACTGTCGGTGGTGGCCGCCAGCCTCAACGATATCACTGGATTGGTCGTCATCGACAGCAATGCGGCCTTGGCGCGAGCCTGTCTGAACCGATTGGGCTTCGGCGCCCAGGAAGCCCGCGGCCTGCCGACCGTATCGCGGCTGCCGGAACATGACCGATCGATGCGCGCCAGCTTGGCCGCACTGGCCTAGCCCTATGGATAGAACCTCATAGCATTTCGGCACCTGTCAGCCCTGGCGCGGCACGCCCTTGGCAAGCAGGTAGACGAGATACGGCCCCCCAAGCAGCGAAGCGAACAGGCCCGCGGGCAGTTCGTAGGGAAAGGCCGCCATGCGCGATAGCCAGTCCGAGACGATCATCAGCAGGGCGCCCAGAAGCATCGCTCCGGCGAGATGGACGCGGGCACGCGAAAACCCCACCAACCTGGCGAGGTGCGGCGCGATCAGGCCGACGAAGCTCAATGGCCCGACGACCATGGCGGCCAGCGCGGTCAGCAGCGCGGCAACGACGATCAGCATCAGCCGTCCGCCGGCAACCGGCACGCCCAGCCCGCGTGCGCTGTCGGACCCGAGCGGCAGGATGTCCAGCCAGCGGGCGGCAAGGAACAGCGGCAACGTCAGCGGCAACAGACAGGCGATTGCCAGCCCTGCATCGAGCGCCGACGCCTGGCCGGTCGAGCCGCTCAGCCAGCGCAACAGAATGTAGGACTGCGCGTTGCCCATGGCGATCGACGCGGTGATCGCGGCGCTGCACAGCGCGCTCATGGCGATACCGGCAAGCAGCAGCCGCTCGGCACCGAACTTTGCTTGTGCGGCAAGGGCCAGCATGGCAACCAAGGCCGCCAGTGAGCCCAGGGCTGAGCCGGCGAGCTGCCAGCCGAGACTGGCCGGGGCGCTGACCATCACCACGGCGGCCTGGCCGGCACCGGCGCGGGTGCCGACTCCCAGCACTTCGGGGCTTGCCAGCGGGTTGCCGGTGACCCGCTGGATGACGACGCCGGCGGCCGCGAGCATGGCGCCGGCGGCGGCCGCCACGCCGATCCGCGGCGCACGCCACGCGGCGAGATCGGTTAACAGGTCTCCCCCAGCAATAGACCAGCCGTCCGGGCCACGCCCGACGACAAGCGCCACGATGGCAGCGACAAGCGCCAGCGCAAGCAGAAGCAGGATGATGAGCCAGGGCCGGCTGGCCTTGCGCGGTGCGGTACCATTCGAACCGAGATGCGGCCACTCGAAAAGGCGCAGCCGCGGCAACAGCCACAGCAGCAGCGGACCGCCGAGCAGGGCGGTGCCGGCACCGGTCGGAATGCGTTCGCCACCGGAACCGGCGGCCAGCTGTACCAGCCCGTCCGTCAGCCACAGCAGCACGGCGCCGATCAGCGGCGCGGCGATCAGTTTTTGGCGCAGTGTGCGGGCGCCCGAAAGCGTGGCCAGCGCCGGCGCTGCAAGACCGACGAACCCGATGACGCCAACCTCTGCCGCGACCGACGTCGCCATCCACACGGCAAGCGCGATGATGAGAAAGCGGCTTGAGTGACGGGCGACGCCCAGGCCGCGTGCCGAGGCATCGTCGAGACCAAGAATGGTCAGCGGCCGCAGCAGCATCAATGCGGCAACCACACCGGCCGCCAGCCTGATCGTCAGCGCGATGGTCGGCTCCCAGTCCTGCTGGACCAGCGATCCGCCGCCCCAGATGAACAGCGAAAACAGGTACTCGCCATTGGCGAGGATCAGTGCTGCGCTGACGGAACTGGCGGTCAGCGCCACCATCATCCCGGCGAGCACGACGGAGACCGGTTCCAGCCCGCGCCGCCAGGTCAATGCCAGCACCAGCAGCACCGCGGCGATGCCACCGGCGAAGGCGACCAGGCCCTGCGACCGCTCCATCAGCAGCGGTGCGTAAAGCGAGGCGATCGTCATCGCCAGTTGCGCGCCGGCCGAAATACCGAGCGTCGACGGTTCGGCCAGCGGGTTGCGCAGCACATGCTGCAACAGCAGGCCGGACAGGCCGAGCACCGCGCCGGCCAGCACCGCCACGGCGGCGCGCGGCAGCGTGCTGTAGACCAGGATGACGCTGTCGAGATCAATGCCGTCGCCCGGCGGTGCGGCCGGCCATTGCATGCCGACGCGCCATGCGAAGAGGAGCGCAGCCAGCGCCGCCAGGAGGTCCCACAGGGCGATTGGCGACAGCGCGGCACTCGTCGCGGTGCGATCGCTTATGGTGCGCTCAGCCATGGCTCTGCCCGGCAAGGGCGGCCGTCGCCAGACGCGCGAAGCGGCGTGCCGATGGCAGGCAACCGAAATGGTTGACCGGATCCAGCACAGCAACACGCCCCTGGCGGACAGCGGGTAGCGCGTCCCACAAGGCATTTGTAGGAAGCGAACGCCCGACATCTGCCGGCAGTGGCGAAACGATCAGGATCGACGCCTCCGGCACGCGCGCTAGCGCCTCCAGTCCGACGGGTGCCGCCGCGCTGTAGCTCGTCTCGTCGGTCCATGCATTGACCAGGCCGAGACGCGTCAGCACATCGCCGAATATGGAATCGCGGCCAAAGGCTCGAAAATGCCTGCTATCGCCGAGACTGATGACGAAGACCCGCGCGGGGGAGGGGGGCAAGGTGGCGCCAAGCTGCGTGATCTCGACCGCCGTCTCATCGACGTAGCGCTTCGCCTCGGTCTGCCGTCCCAGCTTTTCGCCCAGGGCCAGTGTCGCCGCCTCGGCGAGCGCATAAGGTGGCACGCCGGCCTCGTAGACCGTTTGCGCAAACACCGGCGCGATGCGTTCGAGCATCGGGCGCTGGTATTCGTAGAAATTGGAGATCACGATGAGATCAGGCGCGACGATGCGCAGCAGCTCGTAATTGGGCGCGCCGCGCAGCCCGAGATCGGTTGCCGATTGAGGAACCGCCGGCTCGACCGCGATCTTGCGGAACTGGATCAGTTCGGTCGCCGCCACCGGCTCGATGCCGAGCGCCAGCAACGTCTCCAGCATGCCCCAGTCGATCGCGGCAACGCGCATCGCCGCCGCCCTGGCGGCGACCGGTGGCAGCAATGCCGCGGCCGCCAGCGCAAGCACCTGCCGTCTGTTGGGCAGATGGATCATCACTGGCGGATTCGGCACATGGCTACCAAGTCGTATGCGCCTTCAGCTTGAATGAGCGGCCTTCGCCATAAGAACAGGCTTCGACAGTGGTGGTCTGACAACTCGAGACATAGGTTTTGTCGAACAGATTGGTGATGTTCAGATCGACACCCCAGGTCTCCTTGTCGTAGCCAAGCTTCAAGTCGGCCAGCGTGACAGCTGGAACCTTGTTGTTGTTTGCGTTGTCTGCCCATGAGGAGCCGACGTAGCGCAGGCCGCCGCCGATCGAGATGCCGTCGTACCAGCCGCCACGAAAAGTATAGTCGACTGAGGCGGAGGCCATCACCTCTGGCACGATGAACGGCGTCTTGCCAATCAGCGCCGGGTTGGCGTCCTTGGTGATATCGATGTCATAGGCGGTGAAAGCGCCGGTGAGCCGGAAATCCTCGGTGACGTTGACCTTGCCTTCCAGTTCTATACCGCGTGAGCGCACTTCGCCGGTTTGCAACTGCGTGAAGAAAGTAACGTTCGACGGTACATTCTGACGGGTCAGGTCAAAAAGCGACAGGGTGAACAGGCCATCGACAAAGGTCGGCACATATTTGACGCCGACTTCGTACTGCACGCCCTCTTCCGGCTTGAACAGATTACCGTTGGCGTCGGTGCCGATGAGCGGGTTGAAGAAGGTGGCAATGCTGGCATAGGGGGTTACGCCATTGGCAAACTCATAGGCGAGGCCCGCGCGACCGGAGAAGTCGCCGACAGTCTGGTTCTGCGTGCTGGAACTCGCCGAGTAATATGTCGGCCGATTGTCGGCGTCGAGCCAGCCACGGTCGTAACGGCCGTTCAGCGTCACCAGCCAGCCGTCGCCGAAGCGCAACTGGTCCTGCGCGTAGAAGCCGAGCTGCTTCTGGGTCAAGTCCTGATTGAGGTAGCTGACTCGTGGCGTCAGTGGCGCGCCGTAGATTGGGTCGAAAGCATCAATGGGAGGGGTTGTGCCGAAGAGCGCCGACGATTGCACCTGGTCGATGTTGTAATATTTGTAGTCGATGCCGGCCAGCAGCGTGTGTTCCACAGCGCCTGTCTCCACCTTGCCCTCGATCTGCAGGTCCGACAGGAATGTCGTGGCGTCGGTATCGTGACCGAAATTGATGCGATTGAGCTGCGTCGCGCTCGCCCACCCGTTGGCGTAGACGTTGACTTCATTAATCGAGGCCGCACTGAGGCGCATGTTGGAACGCACCGTCCATTGGTTGTCGAAAGTGTGCTCGAACTCGTAGCCGATCGAACCTTGCTCGCGCTTGTAGAGATCGACACTCGGCTCGGTAAAATTGGCATCTGGGTCGATTCGACCGTAAGTCACGCCGCCGATAATCCGATCCGTTACAGTGCCGATGTAAGGCAGGAAGCTGCCGCCATTGTGGTTCTCGTCGATGTGGCTGTAGTTGGCCAGTACCGTCAGCTTGGTCTGCTCGTCGGGCTGCCAGGTGATGCTGGGCGAAATGAAGCCGCGCCAGCCATTCTGCAAATCGCTGTAGGTGTCGCCGCCGGCGACTTTGCCCGTTACCCGGTAGCTGACAACACCATTGCCGTCGACGTCGCCGATGTCGAAGCCCAGATAGACATTGCCGGCATCGTTGACGCCGGTCTCGATATAGCGCTGCCTGCCATCCGGTCGCTTGCTGACATAGTTGACGAGGCCGCCGGGATTGCTGCCGCCATAGAGTACGGAGGCCGGCCCTTTCAGCACTTCGACTCGCTCGAGGCCGAAGCTGTCGACGTAGAAGCCGCCAAAGGCGTAGCTGAACAGTTGCAGCCCATCCATGTAGGTGCCATCAGCCGTGGCTTGGAAACCGCGGATGAACAGCCAGTTGGTGTCGCTGTCCGGGCCGAAGGGCTGTGCGAACACCCCGGCCGTGTAGCGCAAGGCCTCGTCGACTTTCTGTGCGCCCTGGTCGTCGATCTCTTGACGTCCGACCACCGAAACGGATTGTGGGATATCCTTGATGTCGGTCGCCGTCTTGGAGCCGGTCCTGCTTTTTTTGGCGACGACGCCTTTAACCGGTCCGGTCGCGCCATCGCCGGCCTCGCCCACGACCACCACCGGTTCAAGCTGGGTGCTGGTTTGCACCGACTGCGCCAACGCGGCCATTGGCGGGATCATCGCGGCTGCGGCGACGCTGGCCGCCAGAAGCGCCTTCATCCGGTAAGTTCTGCTCATCAGGAAGTCCCCGCCTGTCGATATTGAGATACCTGATCATTTATCTCAACTTATCTGCTGGTCATTGGACGGAATTGGGCAGTTTGTCCATTCTTGTCCAAACGAGGGACATCGCGGTGTGATGTTGCGGAAATGTCACTGGCGACTGGTGCTCCTCATCCAGGCGCCGGGTGTCACGCCGACAATCGACTTGAACACACGCGTCAGATGCGCCTGGTCGAAAAAACCCGTTGCCTCGGCGATGTCGCCAAGTGAAGCGGTGCCACGCGCCATCATGGCCTTGGCCCTGTCGACCCGCGCCTGCATCTGCCAACGATGCGGCGGCACGCCCGTCGCCGCCTTGAAGGCGTGACTCATAGCGGTTTCGGACAGGCCGGTCAGCGCGGCGAGGTCGGCAAGCCGGATCCTTTCCAGGCAATGCGCGTCGATGTAGTCGGTGACGAGGCGCAGCTTGCGGCGCGACAGCGGCGACCGCCGCCTAAGGGTATCAGGCCGGTCGATCTGGAACAGGCTTGCGAACAAGGCATTGAGCAGACCCTCGCCATAGAGATCATGCAGGGGCCGGTCGCTGCCGCATTCGGCGGCGATCAGGCCGGCAAGCATGGCGATCCGGTCGTCGCGAAACTGGAAGCGCGACATCCGCAAGGCCTCGTGGTCAAGGCTGCGGCCGAAGCGGCGCGTCAGCACTGCGGCGTCGAAATGCAGGTCGAGATGCCGGATCCGCCGCAGCCCCTCGACCCGGCCGCGGATCGGCACGCCGGCCGGTATGTAGGCCATGGAAAAAGCCTGGTCGTGGCGGCGCAATTCGCCCTTGGCGTCTTCGACGAAGAAAGCGCCATCGCCATCCACATCGAGCGCGACGAACAGCCGGGGGTCGGGGGAGACGTAATAGCCTTCGGCCTTGTCACCGCATGAGACATCCCAGAGGTCGGCGACCACGCCGTCCCAGACATGCCATTTCAGGTCGCCAATGACTGAAAAGCCCTCAATCCGGCTTTCCATGCGCGCAACGAAGGTCAAGTCCTGTGATCCCAGCCATAATACATGATAAAAACCATCATGTTTATGCCCGGTTAGCGACCCCACCGCAAGTGCTTTGCGGCTGCTCGAAAATCGGCCGGAACCAATGCCGCTGGGGCAATCGGGCCTCAAACACTTTCGAGGTATGTCTCGATCTCGAAATCGCTGACATTGAGCGCGAACGTGTTCAATTCCTGGCGTTTGCAGGCAACGAAGGAGTCGCGCAGGATGGCTGGAAAAATCTCCGCCACATGCGTCCCGCTCTCGAAGGCGGCGATCGCCGACGCCCAGTCCGGCGGCAGCTTTGCCGGCGGAAGTCCCTGGCCGTCGGTGCCGATCGGATCGCCTGGCGATATTTGTCTTTCAATGCCCGTCAGTGCGGCGCCCAATATGGCCGCTAGCACCAGATAGGGATTGGCGTCGGCTCCCGAAACGCGATGCTCGATGCGGCGCGCACCGGTTGGCCCGCCGGGAATGCGGATCGCGACCATACGGTTCTCATAACCCCAGGCGACTGCGGTCGGCGCATAGGATCTCGGGCGCAGCCTGCGGTAGGAGTTGAAGTGCGGCGCGAACACCAGCGTGCTTTCGGCCATTGCCGCAAGCAGGCCGCCGACCGCATGGCGCATGGTCTCAGAACCCTGGTCGGTGCCGTCATCGAAGACGTTGCGCCCTTCGCCGTCAATCAGGCTGAAATGAACGTGAAAGCCGTTGCCGGCCCGGTCGCCATAGGGCTTGGCCATGAAACAGGCGGCAAAGCCGTGCTTGCGGGCAATGCCCTTCACGGTGCGCTTGAACAGCACCGCATCGTCAGCCGCCCGCAAGGCGTCCGCGACATGGTTCAGATTGATTTCGAACTGGCCGACGCCGTTCTCGGCGATGGCCGTGTCGACGGGAATGCCTTGCGTCCGGCAGGCCTCGTAGACGTCATGGATGAAGGATTCGAAGTCGTCAATCTCGTCGATCGACAGCGCCGCGTCGGAATCGAGGCGGCGTCCGGTCACCGGCGAGACCGGTCCGACCGGCCGCTGCGACTGCGGATCGACGAGGTAGAATTCGAGTTCCGTTGCCGCGACCGGAGTCAGGCCCAAGGCCTTGTAGCGATCGAGGATGCGGGCCAGCGCCCGTCGCGGGTCGCCGAGATAAGGCGCGCCGCTTTCGTCGGCGAGCCAGAGGGGGACAAGCGCCGTCGGATGCGCCGTCCAGGCCACCGGCAGAATGCCGCGCCCCGTCCACTGGCACAGTCCGTCGGCATCGCCGGTCGAGAATACCAGTGTGTTGCCTTCGATGTCCTCGCCCCAGACATCGAGCCCGATCAGCGAAAAAGGCATGCGCAGCTTGCCTTCCAGCGCCTTTCTTGCCTGCTCGACGGGAATGCGCTTGCCGCGCATGATGCCGTTGAGGTCGCACACCGCGGCTCTCAGGCTCTGGATGTCGGTCCTGCTATCAAGCCAGTTCAAAACGTCCGCAATTGCATCGCTCAATTTATGACCTCTGGTTTTCGAAGGTGCCGCAACCTGACCGGCTGCACTGTCCCTGATAAAAATAGCTTGTGAGTTTTAGGAAAACAGACTTGGCTGTCGCCAAGCGCTTTTCCTTATTTTTTCAAGTCACTAGCCGGGATGTCGGGAGGCATTTCAAAACCAATTGCGCGATCTGCGATCGCAACATAGAGGCAAGAGGCCGGAAAGCCAAGTGGCGTCGCCCGAATCCGCACAAACGCGACGCGCATCAGTTTCTCGCCTTCGGAAATCTCGCCTGCTGCAGTATGTGCGAGGCCCCTTCGTCGATGTCGCGCACGATGGCAGCGCGGGCGCGCTCGCCATCCTGGGCCTCGATCGCAGCGACGACTTCCTCGTGAAAGTCGATGTCGAGGATGGAGGCGAGGTTATCCTCGAAACCCATGGCAAGGTTCCTGAGGAAAGGGCCGACCTGCATCCATACGGTTTCGATCAGGAAGATCATCTGCTCGTTGCCGCAATGGCGATAGATCGAGAATTTGAAGTCGTGGTTCTTGCGCAGGTAATCATCGATATCGCCTTTGCGGGCCGCCAAAGTCAGGTCGGTGGCGTGGCGTCGGATCGTGCGCAGATTGTTGCCATTGATGCGTTTTGTCGCCAGTTCGGTCGCCGAGCCTTCGAGGATAGTCCGCACCGCGGTCAATTGCGAAAACCGCTCGGCCGATATCGCCGGCACTTCGACGCTGCCGTTCGGCATCGGGCTGAGCGCCCGCAGCGCCTGCAGCCGCATGAAGGCGCTGCGCACCGGCATGTCGCTGGTGCCGAGTTCCCTTGCGAGTTTTCGCGACGTCAGCTTCTGGCCCGGCGTGAACTGGCCGGACATCAGCGCCCGCACAAGTTCCAGATAGACTTTTTCATGCAAGGGAACGGTGTCGACGGCGGTCAACCCGAATTGTGTTTTGTCGGCCATTGGCGGGGCGCTGCTTCATCGGTTCAGAAATCTGTGCGGCCGGCTGGTTTCGCCGCTGGGGATTCTGCGTGGCCGAGCCCGGCGAGAACGCCGAAGTCAGCGACTTATCAAGCACATGATAGACGCTTCGATCGTTGCGCGGCAAGCCGACGCGTCGCACCAAGGCCGACGGCTTGATTGTCAGGCATATGGCGTCTCTGCCACGCTGTGCAAAACGGTCATCACAAATCTTGACCTCGCATGCACTTGCACCTCTGGCCGCTGTCTGGCTTTTTGGGCTACCCATCGCAACGGAGTGATTCGCATCATGCCGCTCGATTGCAAGGTTTCAAGGCAGTCTGCGGGTGGGTCGTGAAGCGCGCGCAATTGGCGAAGGAGACACAGGCATGGCCGAGTTCAAGAAGCCCGAAATCTCCGAGATGAGACCCAAGATCACCGTGATCGGCGTTGGTGGCGGCGGTGGCAATGCCGTCAACAACATGATCGCGGAGCAGCTTCAGGGTACTGAATTCATCGCCGCCAACACGGACGCCCAGGCGCTGACCATGTCGAAGGCGTCCAGGCTGATCCAGCTTGGCGCCCACGTCACCGAAGGATTGGGCGCCGGATCGCTTCCCGAGATCGGCCGCGCCGCGGCCGAGGAATCGCTCGACGAGATCATGGACCATCTGGCCGGTACGCATATGTGTTTCGTCACCGCCGGAATGGGCGGCGGCACGGGAACCGGTGCGGCTCCAATCATCGCCCAGGCGGCACGCAAGGCCGGCATCCTGACGGTTGGTGTCGTCACCAAGCCGTTCGCCTTTGAAGGTCGGCGCCGCATGCAGATGGCCGAAGAGGGCATCGAGCGGCTCCGCGAGAGCGCCGACACGGTGATCGTCATCCCGAACCAGAACCTGTTTCGGATCGCCGATGCCAAGACCACCTTCGCCGATGCGTTCGTCATTGCCGATCGGGTGCTCTATGCCGGCGTCAGCTGCATCACCGACCTCATCGTCAAGGAAGGCCTGATCAATCTCGACTTCGCCGATGTCAAATCGGTGATGCGCGACATGGGCCGCGCCATGATGGGCACCGGTGAGGCCTCCGGCGAGGGTCGGGCGATGAAGGCGGCCGAAGCCGCGATCGCCAACCCGCTGCTCGACGAAGTGTCGATGAAAGGCGCCAAGGGCGTGCTGGTCTCGATATCGGGCGGCAGGGACATGACCCTGTTCGAGGTCGACGAGGCCGCCACCCGCATCCGCGAAGAGGTCTACGAGGATGCCGACATCATCGTTGGCGCCATCTTCGACAAGGGCATGGAAGGCCGCTTCAGGGTCTCGGTCGTGGCGACGGGCCTCGACCGTGCTTTTGGCGCCGAGGATGCCGAAGCCGGCATCGCACGCGACCACGCCGGTCAGCCGGCGCGGACGCTTCAATAAGTCATATCGCGCGTTTATCCTCGCCAAGAGATAATTTCTCGGGGGAGACATCGCTGAATAGCAATTGCATTGCCGACGGATCAGATTGACTGGCGCAACTATTGTGTTCAGCTGTATCGATCTCTGTACGGTTGCTGCTACAAGAATCCGTCATAGACGGCCATCTATACTGGCTACCCGTATCGTTCGAGCGACGAGAGGCGCGGCTTGGAATTCGACTTGAAAACCATCGAAGCGCTCGCGCCCGATCAGGCGTCGTTGAGCGCCGCTTCTAGGTTGACCAGGCAATCGAACTGGCCACGGCTCGAAAAGAGCGATCAACTGGGGCTCCTCTGGGGGGAATGCCAGGGTTCCGGCTCCAATCCCTATCGTGTGGTCGTCGACACCGGCGACCATGGCTACAAATGCACCTGTCCGTCGCGGAAATTTCCCTGCAAGCACACTTTGGCGCTGATGTGGATTGCAGCCACCACGCCGGCCAGTTTTACCGCCGCAGGCTCGACCCCGGAATGGGTGAATGATTGGCTCGGCCGCCGCAGGAAGGCCTCGCCGCAGCCGGCGGCGCCAGCGCCCGGTGCGGGAGGCAAGAGCATTGGCGAGGCCTCGCGCGACGACGAAAGCGCAGACATCGAGGACGCCGCTGCGGTCGAGCGCCGCGAGGCAGCGCAGCGCAAGCGGACGCTGGATACGCAATCCGCGGTGTCGGCGGCGTTGGATGAGCTGGATCAATGGATCGCTGACCAGTTGCGGCTTGGCCTGGCCGGTTTTGTCGACAACAGCAGTGATCGTTGCCGCCGGATTGCGGCACGGCTGGTCGACATGAAGGCGACAGCGCTTGCCGGCCGCATCGACGAGATTCCGTCACGGCTGATGGGGCTGCGCAGCGAGGAGCGCCCGGACGCGGCGCTCCGCGAACTCGGCAAGCTTGTGCTGGTGGTCAAGGCCTGGCGATCGACACCAGGAGACGCCGAACTGAGGCGGCTCGTATCGACGTCCGAAAGCCGTGAGCAGGTTCTGGCCGATCCCGATGCCAAACAGGTCGAAAGCGTCTGGGAGGTGCTTGGCGAGAAGATCGAGTCGCGCCGTGACGGTCTCGTCAGCCATTCGACCTGGCTCCTCGACCTGAAGAGCGCGAGCCCGCAATTTGCTCTCTTGCTCGACTATTTTCCGGCCTCGGCCGGTCGCCGGTCGAACGCCTTCACACCGGGCGACCGGTTCGATGCCAGGCTGGTCTTTTACCCGGCACGCCAGCCGCTGCGGGCCTTGGTGGCGGACCGCAAGGGCGACGTCCCGACAGGTGAGTGGCCCGATTTCGGCTTTCACACAGCCGATCCGCTCGCGGCGCATGCTGCTCACCAGAACGCAGCCCCTTGGCTCACCGATTGTCCTGTCATGCTGCCGCCCGGCGCGATCCTGCTGGACGATCGGGGCGCCGCCTGGTGGCAAGCCGCCGGCGATCCGCATGGTATCGCCTTGCCGATTGCCGACACCGTCAATCCAACGCTGCTTGGGCTGGACCTTATGGCAACGGCAGCACTTTGGAATGGCAGCCGGCTTGACCTGCTGGCGGCGCAAAGCGGTTTCGGTAGGCTTGACCTGTCGTGAACGAGATCGAGCAGACCGGCCTGGCGGCCATGCGCGACTGCTGGATCACCGGCGGGACCACCTTCGACCTGGCTCCGGGCGCGTGGAAGGAGATCGCCGGCGGTGCCAGCCCCGACGAGCGCGAACGCCGGCTGCTGGCGATCGCCGCACAAGCTCTCGACATCGCCTTGCGGCCAGCCGCGCCAAAGACGCTGAAACGCCGCCCGCAATTGCCCGAACTCGCCTTGCCGATGCTGCCGGAACGGCTGCGGCCGCTATTGCGAGCCGCGCTAAAGCATGCCGCCGACACAAGAAGCAAGTCGCGTGTGGTCACGCTCGTCGCCAGCCGCGGCTTCGTGCTGCATCCGATGGACTGGATGCCAGCCGCGTCGGATCAGAGCAGTCCGGACGTCTATGCACCTTGGATCGACTGGCAGGCAGGCGCGGACGGCGAAAAACCTGCAAGCCAGGAGCATCTGACGGTGGAAAACTGGGATGACTTCTATCCCGCCGCACGCCGCACCGCGCTCGCCGATATGCGCCGCACCGCACCGGCTTCGGCTAGGCAGCTGATCGAAACCAAGGCATCCGGCGAGCCGGCGGAGATCAGGATTGCACTCGTCGACCTGTTGCGCTTCGGTCTGGGCGCCGATGACGTGCCGTTCCTGAAGAGCCTCTCCGCCGATCGTTCCGGCAAGGTGCGCGAGCTCGCTGGCCGGTTGCTGGCAAGATTGGGAGAGCACGGCTCGCCAGGCGATGGCGGGCCGGAAGATCCGACGGCCGAACTCGCTGCCTTCATCGCTGAAGGCAAATCCGGCTTCATCCGCCGCCGCACCACCTACACGCCGGCAAAACTCAAATCGCCGGCGCAGGAAAGACGTCGCGCCGAACTGTTCGAGACCTGTAACCTGGTCGATCTTGCCGCGCGCTTCGGCGTCACCGAATCCGACTTTATCGGAGCGTGGCAATTCGGCGCCGAGAACAACGCCGATATCCTTGTCGCTCGAATGGTCGCCGCGTCGGGCAGCGACGCCGCAGTGATGAATATGGCCGATACGCTCGTCGCCGAAGGCGGCAAGCCGGCGCTTTTCCTCCTCCACCTGATGGCGCGCCTGGACAGCCGCAGGAAGCGTGTCCTGGTCAGGCTGGTCTTGAAAGATACGCAATATCTTGGCGCGCTCAATCTGGCCGAAGG
Source organism: Mesorhizobium sp. M0011 (assembly GCF_040324155.1). NCBI lineage: Bacteria > Pseudomonadati > Pseudomonadota > Alphaproteobacteria > Hyphomicrobiales > Phyllobacteriaceae > Mesorhizobium > Mesorhizobium sp. M0011. The sequence goes on from NZ_JAMYVQ010000025.1 coordinate 71,799, forward strand.
CATCGAAGCAAGCTGGCTGGAGTGGGCTGACCTAACAAATGGTCAGACCCTGCCAGCGCTGCATTCTGCCGTTGCGGGAAACGATGACGCCGTCAAGCGAGGCGTCGATCAGCTACTGGAAACAATAGGCTTTCTCGCCACCGCGGCGACGGCGGAAAAATTGATCGGGGATGTCGTTGCGGCGGGCATGGCTCCGGCGGCGCCTTCGCTCGGTCTTCTGCGCCTCAACGCATCACTGGCCGGCCTGAACCAACACACCATCAATCCGGAGAACAGCAAATGAACGCAGCCATCCGTCTCCCGGTCGAGCAGGCCTACGCCACCGAGTTGCAGGCGCTCGCCCGCAATGACGACCGGCAAAGGCCTGCCGGATGGAGCCTTTCGCCAAAGGCGGTTCTCACCTACCTGCTCGGCGGAAAGGCTGACGACGGGACGGTGATAACGCCCAAATATGTCGGCCGCCGCCGGCTGATGGAGACCGCGGTGGCAACGCTTGCCACCGACCGCGCGCTGTTGCTGCTCGGCGTTCCCGGCACGGCGAAATCCTGGGTGTCGGAACATCTCGCCGCCGCCATTATGGGCGATTCGACGCTGATCGTGCAGTGCACGGCCGGTACGGACGAGAACCAGATCCGCTATGGCTGGAACTACGCGCAGCTTTTGGCCAAGGGCCCAAGCCAGGACGCGCTGGTGCCGACGCCGCTCTACCGCGCCATGCGGGACGGCAAGCTCTGCCGTCTCGAGGAACTGACGCGCATGGGCTCGGACGTGCAGGACACGCTGATCACCGTGCTGTCCGAAAAGATGATGCCGATCCCTGAACTCAACACGTCGATCTATGCCCAGCGCGGTTTCAACATCATCGCCACCGCCAACAACCGCGACAAGGGCGTCAACGAGCTGTCCTCGGCGCTGAAGCGCCGCTTCAATGTCGTCGTGCTGCCCTTGCCCGAAGACATGGCTGAGGAAGTGGCGATCGTCTCCAAGCGCGTCGGTGAGATGGCTGGCGGTCTCGACCTGCCGGTACCGAAGAATGTCGGCGAGGAGATCGCCCGCGTGCTGACCATCTTTCGCGAGTTGCGCTCCGGCGCGACAGCCGATGGCAAGGTGACGTTGAAGACCCCGTCCGGCTCGCTGTCCACGGCCGAAGCGATCGCCACCATGGTTGGAGGGCTCAGCCAGGCGGCCTGGTTCGACAGCGGCAAGCTCGGTGCCGAAGGCCTGGCGGCCAGCCTCGTCGGCGCGATCGTCAAGGATCCGGTGCAGGACAAACTGGTGCTGGAGGAATATCTGGAAACCGTGCTCAAGAAGCGGCCCGACTATGCTGGCTACTATGCGGCCCTGAACGCGGCGATCTGACGCCATGGCGCATAGCGACGTTTCCTATTTCGGCATACGCCACCACGGGCCCGGCTCCGCCGACAGCCTGGTGCAGGCGTTGCAGGATTTGAAACCGGTCGCCGTGCTGATCGAAGGGCCAGCCGACGCCTCGGCCCTGCTGCCGTTGCTGGCCCACCCCGAAATGCAGCCGCCGGTGGCGCTGCTCTGCTATCCCGAAGACGATCCGGCCTCGACAAGCTTCTGGCCCTTCGCCGAATTCTCGCCGGAGTACCAGGCGACGCTCTGGGCCGTCACCAACAATGCGGCAGTGCGCTTCATCGATTTGCCGTCTTCAGCCCGCACTGCGCCGATTGAGGCCGTGGGGGAAACCGATAGCGATGGAACGGAAGCCAGCGTTGAGGCTGACTTGGCGCCGCATCTGCGGGACCCGATCGGAACGCTGGCACAAGCTGCCGGCTATGAAGATGGCGAAAGCTGGTGGGCTGATATCATCGAGCAGAACCCTGAGCCCGGCCCAATCTTCGCGGCAATAGCCGACGCGATGACGACGTTGCGCGAAGGCGAAGGTCCGCTTGCCGAATTCGAGGCAAAGCGCGAAGCGCATATGCGACTTGAAATCGCCGCCGCGCGAAAGGAATTCGATGGGCCGATCGCTATCGTTTGCGGTGCCTTCCATGTGCCGGCACTGCAGGCGACGCGACCGCTGAAGGAGGACCAGGCGCTACTCAAGGGGCTCGCCCGCCGCAAAAGCATGATGACCTGGGCGCCGTGGACGGGGCCGCGCCTGGCGCTGGGCTTCGGTTATGGCGCCGGCGTTGTCGCGCCCGGCTGGTGCAAGCATCTGTGGCAGACGCGCGGGCAAGGGGACTCCTCGGTCCTGTGGCTGGCAAAGATCGCGGCGGTCCTGAGGGCCAAGGGGCACATGGTCTCGACCGCCTCGCTGATCGAAGCCGAACGGCTGGCCCGCACGCTGGCTGTGATCCGTGAACGGCCAAAGCCCGGTTTCGAGGAATTGCGTGACGCCGCGATCGCCGCCCTGTTCAACGGGGAAGCGCTGCTGTGGGCGCTGGTCGAAGCCGAATTGCTGCTGGGCGCCGATGTCGGTGAAATTCCGCCGGACACGCCGCTGGCGCCGCTGATCGAGGACCTGCAGCGCAGCCAGAAGGCGGCGCGGCTGAAGCCCGAAGCGCTGGAGCGTGAATTGTCGGTCGACCTGCGCAGCGAAAGCGGGCTGTTTCGATCGACCTTGCTGCACCGGCTGTCCGTGCTTGGCGTGCATTGGGGCAAGCTGACCGACAGCGGCCGCAGCCGCGGCACCTTTCGCGAGCGCTGGATGCTGTCGTGGGAACCTGAATATGCCGTTCGACTGGTCGAGAACCTGGTCTACGGACCAACCATCGAAAAGGCGGCCAATGGCCGGCTGATCCAGATGATCGGCGCGGCGACGTCTCTTGATGCGATGGCCGCACTGGTCCAGGGCGCCATCACGGCAAACCTGTCGGAAGCGTCGATCGCCGGTCTCGCGGCATTGGAGGAACGGGCGGCGCGCAGCAGCGAATGCCTGGAAATCCTGACATCGGTGCCGCCGCTCGCCGACATCATCCGCTACGGCGAGGCTCGCAAGACGGAAACCGCCCGTCTGTCCGGCCTCCTGGAGCGGCTGATCGTCGAAGGCGGGATCGCACTTGCCTATGCCGCCCGCGACCTCGATGCCCAGGCATCCACGACGCTGGTCGGCGCCATGCGCAAAGCCGACGAAGCGATCAGTCTGGTCGAGCCTGAACAGGACGTGCTGGACATCTGGCGCAATGGACTGGCTGCGGTGCTCGATGGATCGCGCTCGACGGCGCTGGTGGCAGGCTGTGCCGCGCATCTGCTCTACGAAGCCGGCCATTTGTCAGCCGACGCGGCAACCGGTCTGATCGCACGACGTCTGTCTCCAGGAACGCCGGTCACCGAGGCTGCAGGGTTCTTCGAGGGTTTCTTCAGCACTGCCGGCCAACGGCTGATCTACGACGAGGGCCTGCGCGGTGCGGTGGATGCCTGGCTCGCATCCCTCGACGAAGAGGCCTTCATTGCTCATCTGCCGTTGCTGCGCCGGGTCTTTTCGCATCTGGACTCGATGGAGCGGCGACGGTTGATCGAAGCGGTGCTCGGCCGCACCGCACGGCTGCCTGCCGGACTGACGCCGACTCCGGATGGCGGCGAAGCGTGGCGCCGGCACCTGGAACGGCTTGGACCCCTGCTGATGAGCGAGGCCGGCAATGGATGACGAGGCCGAAATCAGCGAGCCAATCCAAGCCGGCGACGGACGGGAGCGCCGCTGGCGCATGGCGATCGGTGCCGATGAGGAAACCTCGTCAGCGCTGTCCGACACCGACAAGCGGCTTTCCGCGGCGCTCGATGCGCTTTACGGCGATGGTGCCGGCGATGCGGCTGCCGATCCGCGCAAGCGGCGCGGCGGCCTCGGCCGCTCGGCGCCAAGGGTGGCACAGTGGATGGGCGATATCAGGTCGTTCTTTCCCGCACAGGTCGTCCAGATCGTCCAGAAGGATGCCTTCGAACGGCTCAACCTGAAGCAGATGCTGATGGAGCCGGAATTCCTCAAAGCGATCGAGGCCGACGTCAATCTCGTCGCCGACCTGATTTCGCTCCGCTCGGTCATGCCGGCCAAGACCAAGGACATTGCGCGCACGATCATCGCCGATATCGTTGCCAAGCTGATGCAGCGGCTGGAACAGGAGGCAGCCGAGGCGATACGCGGCGCGGTCGACCGATCGCAGCGCACCAACCGCCCACGCCAGCGCGACATCGACTGGCCGCGTACGATCTCAGCCAACCTTCGCCATTACCAGCTCGAGCACAAGACCATCGTGCCGGAGAAGCTGGTCGGCTTCATGCGCAAACAGCGAAGGCTGGTCGACCTGGATGAGGTGGTGCTGTGCGTCGACCAGTCGGGCTCTATGGCAAGCTCGGTAATCTACGCCTCGATATTCGCGGCGGTGATGGCCTCCCTGCCGGTGGTGCGGACCAAGCTTGTCTGCTTCGACACGGCAATCGTCGATCTGACCGAGGAGCTTAGCGATCCTGTCGAAGTCCTGTTCGGCGTGCAGCTGGGCGGCGGCACCGACATCAACCAGGCCGTGGCCTATTGCGCGGACCGCATCGAACGGCCGACCAAGTCGCATATGGTGCTGATCACTGACCTTTATGAGGGCGGCAACGGGCAGGAATTGCTGCAGCGGCTTGCTGCACTCGTTCGCTCCGGCGTCAACGTCGTGGTGCTCCTGGCGCTGACCGACCAGGGCAGGCCGGGTTATGACCCGAAGATGGCAGGCTCGGTGGCCGCCCTCGGCATTCCGGTCTTTGCCTGCACGCCGGATCTGTTTCCAGACATGATGGCGGCGGCATTGCGTCGGGAAGATATCGGCGCATGGGCGGCTGGCGCAGATATCAAGCTGGTTCGTGCCGAGGCCGAGACTCCGGAGTAAAACAGCCGTCGCCAGAGCTGCCAGGTTGCTTCTGGCAGCTCTGGGATAAATCGCTGGAACTCAGCCGAACTTCGGGTCGAGGCTGCCCGACTTATAGCGCTTGGCCATTTCGGCGACCGGCAGCGGCTTGATCTTCTGCGCGTTGCCGGCGGTGCCGAACTGTTCGAAGCGCTCCTTGCAGAGCTTGCGCATGGCGGCCATGGCCGGTGTCAAATATTTGCGCGGATCGAACTCGCTCGGGTTCTCGGTCAGCACCTTGCGGATCGCGCCGGTCAGCGCCATGCGGTTGTCGGTGTCGATGTTGATCTTGCGCACGCCGTGCTTGATGCCGCGCTGGATTTCCTCGACCGGCACGCCCCAGGTTGGCTTCATCTGGCCGCCATACTTGTTGATGATCTCCTGCAAGTCCTCGGGTACAGAGGACGAGCCGTGCATGACCAGGTGCATATTGGGCAGGCGGCGATGGATCTCCTCGATGACGTTCATGGCCAGCACCGCGCCGTCGGGCTCGCGCGAGAATTTGTAGGCACCATGGCTGGTGCCCATGGCAACCGCCAGCGCATCGACATGGGTGTCCTTGACGAACTCGACCGCTTGTTCGGGATCGGTCAAAAGCTGGTCGTGGCTGATCGCGCCTTCGACGCCGTGGCCGTCTTCCTGCTCGCCGCCGCCGCTCTCCAGCGAGCCGAGCACGCCAATCTCGCCTTCCACGGACACGCCGCCCCAATGCGCCATGTCGACGACGCGCTTGGTGATGCCGGAATTGTAGGCGTAGTCGGCCGGCGTCTTGCCGTCTTCCTTCAGCGACCCGTCCATCATGACCGAGGTGAAGCCGTACTGGATAGCGGTGACGCAGGTGGCTTCGTTGTTGCCATGGTCGAGATGCATGCAGACCGGAATGTCGGGGTGGATTTCGACCAGCGCGTCGATCAGCTTGGCCAGCACCACGTCATTGGCATAGGCGCGGGCGCCGCGGCTTGCCTGCAGGATGACCGGTGACTTGGTCTCCTCGGCGGCCTCCATGATGGCAAGGCCCTGTTCCATGTTGTTCATGTTGAAAGCGGGCACGCCGTAGCCGTATTCGGCAGCGTGGTCGAGCAATTGTCTCAGTGTTATGCGAGCCACCCAATAGTCTCCCGTATCTGGTTTCAAGCGCAACGTCGCGGGCCGGCCGGTTGCCGGTCGGCCCTTGATGCTTCTGGCGGGATTTCAACGGAACCGCAACCTTCAGAGCTCTTCTCGATCGCAATTCTTGTTGCAGGGTTGAAATCCGGCCGTTTTGGTGACTTAAGCCGCGATCGACTCCCGCGCCGCCAGGAGTTGCACGCAGGCGTTCGCCGCTTCCTTGCCCTTGACCGTGAAGTGCTCGAAGAAGAAGCGGTGGTGCTCGGCGCTGTCATGGTAGTTGAGCGGCGTGAGAACCGCCGACAGCACCGGTACACCGGTCGACAGCTGCACGTTCATCATGCCGTCGATCACCGCGCTGGCGACGAACTCATGCCGGTAGATGCCGCCATTGACGACGAAGGCGGTACCGAGGATCGCGGCATAGCGGCCGGTTCCGGCCAGGGTCTTGGCATGCAGCGGAATCTCATAGGCTCCCGGCACGTCGAAGACATCGACGGTGAAGCGCTCGCCTCCGATGCCGGCCAGTTCCGCCTCGAAGGCCTGTACGCACTGGTCGACGATATCGGCATGCCAGCGCGCGCGGATAACGGCGATGCGAGTCGTTTCATAGTCTTTATGGGAATGCTGATTCATGGGTCCATCCTTCCGTTTCGAACCAGAATCAGGACGCACGATACGGATTAAGCCCGCGAAAAGCGGGCCGGCTTCCGTTTCGTTCTCTTCCATCCGGACTCTAACCGTCGGCTCCGGAATCACACCGGATCTGCTGACCTTTCCGAAACCGGAAAGCGCTCGCGGGCTCAGGCCGAAACCTTTACCGCCGGTGGGGACTCTCACCCCGCCCTGAGAACATTAACGGCTTTGTATGAAAGGGCAGGGCGCTGCTGTCAACCGTGAGAAGGTTGGACCAAGTCCGTTCGATTACCGCGTGCGCCACGCCGCTGCCGAAGCGGCAACCAGCATCAGCAATGCCGCGACCAGTGCGCAGGTGGCAAAACCAAAGCTGGAGTAGAGCGGCCCGAAGCTGGTGGTGCCGACGAAGACCGCGAGATAAGTCACCGCGCTGTTCAGGCCCATGATCGTGCCGCGCCGCGACGGATCGAGCGCCGACAGGCGCATCACCAGGACATTCAGGCCGAAATGATTGGCCAGTCCCCAGATCGCCACCATGGTCAAGGTCAGCCCGAAACTGCCGCTCGTCGTGGCCATCGCGACGTAGACGACGGCAACCAGAAGATAGGCGAACGGCATGACGCGCCGCGCACCCAGTCTGTCGATGACGCCGTCGAGCAGAGCAGCGGTGCCGAAGCCTATGCCGTAGGCAAGCGCCGCCAGGCCATTGGCGCTCACCGGCTGTCCGAGCCCGACATGAAGATGGTCGCCGAGATAGCCATAGACGCCGTAGAACGAAGTCATGAAGGCCGCGCATGCGACCAGCAGCGGCAGGATTCCGGGAATGCCGAGCGCTTCCAGCGGGGCGGGCGCCGGTCCGGCCTTCCTGATGTCGCTAAGCGACGTCACTGTCAGCCCCATCCATGCAAGGGCCGCAAGCACCGCGACCGCTGCGAAAACGGCGCGCCAATGCACAAGATCAGCAAGCACGGCCGAAAGCGAAACGCCGGCGACCATGCTGAGCGTCCATCCGGTCAGCACGACGCCGATCGTGCCGCTCTCCCTGCCCGGTGGGGCGATGGCCGCGGCGCTGGCATAGATCGCGGGCATGGCGATCCCGGCAGCGATGCCGGCCAGCAGCTGTGCGGAGACCAGCATGATCACCGTGGGTGCGGCGGCACTCGCCACCAGCGCTAGTGCCAGCAGCAACAGTGCGCCCTGCAGCATCCGGCGTGCGCCGAGCCGGTCGATGTAGCGGGCCAGGAACAGGGCGCTGGCCGAGGTGCCGAGGCCGAACGCGGCCGCCGCAATCATCACGGCAGGCACGCTGGTTCTGAACGACGAGGCGACAGCCGGTGCGATCGGACCCAGCACTAGCGAGTTCGAACCGATGACGGCGATGCAGCCCGTCAAGAGATAGGCAAGCGCCGGGATCGGGGCTCGGGCAGTCAATGGCGCAACTTGATCAATGTTCGACATATCAGCATAATGGCCGTATTCTATTCAGTGGAGAACCAGGAATTTCGCCATGGATGAAGAAACAGATGGTATTCCGCAGAACAAGGCTACGGCCCGCGACCTCGACGCGATTGACCGAAGAATATTAGGCGTCCTGGTCGATGACGCCACGATCAGCTACGCCGAACTCGGCGATCGCGTCGGCTTGTCGCCACCCGCAGCGCATGAGCGGGTCAAACGGCTCCGTCGCAGCGGCGCCATCCGCAACACGGTCGCCATCATCGATCCCCGGGCGGTGAAAAAGCCTTTGCTTGCCTTTGTCCATATCGACACCAGGGGCTGGGGAAAGACGCCGGAACTGATGGCGGTCTCGCAATATCCCGAGGTCGAGGAGATCCATACCGTCGCCGGCGATACCTGCATGCTGCTGAAGGTCCGCACGGAAGACACCAGAGCACTCGAAGGCCTTCTGGCGCGCCTGTACGAAACGCCGGGCGTCACCTCGACGCGCAGCTATGTGGTTTTATCGACCTATCTGGAGCGGCCGGTGCAGCCGGGCATTACCGAGACATGGCCGACGCCGAAGCATATGGCCGAGCCTCTGTACTAGGGACGTGGCTACGCCCGCTCGGGGAACATCGCCTTCAATCCCTCGCGCGATGCCTTGGCAACGCCGCGCTCGGTGATCAGGCCGGTGACCAGCCGCGCCGGCGTCACGTCGAAGGCCGGGTTGGCCGCAGGCGTCGTCTCCGGCGAAATGCGCACCTGGGCAATCTCGCCGGCAGCGGTCTTGCCCCAGACCAGCGAGACCTCGTCGGCCGAGCGCTGCTCGATCGGGATCTCGGCCAGTCCGTCATGCACCGTCCAGTCGATGGTCGGCGACGGCAGCGCGACATAGAACGGCACATCATTGTCGGCGGCGGCGAGTGCCTTCAGATAGGTGCCGATCTTGTTGCAGACATCGCCGTCGGCCGTGGTGCGGTCGGTGCCGACGATGACCATGTCGATCTCGCCGCGCTGCATCAGATGGCCGCCGGCATTGTCGACGATCAGCGTGTGCGGCACGCCGTGGCCGGCCATCTCCCAGGCGGTCAGCTGGGCGCCCTGGTTGCGCGGCCGTGTCTCGTCGACATAGACGTGGACCGGAATGCCGGCCTCCGTGGCCAGATAGATCGGCGCGGTCGCCGTGCCGTAATCGACTGTCGCCAGCCAGCCGGCATTGCAGTGGGTCAGGATGTTGACCGGCTCGCCCTTCTGCTTGCGCGCAGCGATCGCCTTGATGATGGCGAGACCGTTCTCGCCGATGGCGCGGTTGAGGCCGACATCCTCGTCGGCGATCTCACTGGCCCGCCGATAGGCGGCTGCCGCGCGTTGTTCGGGAGGCAAAGGCCGCAGGAAGCGCCGCATCTCGTCCAGCGCCCAGCGCAGATTGATCGCCGTGGGCCGCGTCTCGTGCAGGGTCTCCCACACGGCGTCGAGCGCTGCATCCGACGGATCGTCGGCCATCTGCATGGCGACGCCGTAGGCAGCGGTGACGCCGATCAGCGGCGCGCCGCGTACCCACATATCGCGGATGGCGGTGGCGATGCCGTCGACCGTGCCGATCGTTTCGATGCGGAAATCATGCGGCAGCCAGCGCTGGTCGATGATCTCGACCGAACGGCCGTCGTCGCTCAGCCAGATGGTGCGATAGTGGCGGTCGCCGACGTTCAAAGGCTGCTCTCCTGTTCGATCAGCGCGGCCAGTTGGTTGACCTCGTCGATGCTGTGGATCTGGCGCCGGTTGACGGCGAGGTGACGGCCGAATTTCAGCGCCTTTGCCTCACAACTGGCGCGCAAATCCTCATCGGCAATGGTCTCGAAATCGGCATTGTGGGCGAGGCCGAGGATGCGCCTGTGCACCTCGATGCCGGCAAAGCCGAGCAAATCGGTCCACATCTGGTGCAGAACATGGTCGAGCGCCTGCTCGGCACCGAGCCTGTCGCCCTGATCCTCGAACAGGCTCCTCTGGTAGAGCATGCCGGTGCGTTCGGTCCGCCATAGATGCGAGAACTCGGCGCGGAACACCGCCCAGGTCTCGGTCGTCACCCCGAGCAGATAGGCGCGCATGGCGTCGCGCTTTCCCTCCTGCTCGTGGCCGCGCTGCGAGAAGAAGGACATCCAGAAATTGGCGAGCAGCATGCCGACATCGAAGGCCATCGGGCCGTAGAAGGCAAACTCCGGATCGATCATCCGGGTTTCGGTGTCGGTGACCATGATCGAGCCGGAATGCAGATCGCCATGCAGCAGCGTTTCGGCATTGGCGGCGAAGATGTGCTTCAGCCGCTGCGCCTCGACCTTCAGGTCACGGTCGGCGCGCAGTTCGGCGACCAGGCTGTCGAGCTGCGGCGAGGTGTGCCGGTTCATCTTGGCGTCGAAATAGGGGTCGGAAAACACCAGGCTTTCGGTGATGTCGCAGAGCTCGACATTGTCGGCGAACAGCGCCAGATCGGCCTTGCGGTCCTTGGCGGCCATGTGCAGGTCGGAGCCGCGAAACAGCGTGCGGGCCATGAACAGGCCGATGTCCCGGGCAATGTTCGGCAGCTGGCGGCCGTCGATCAGGGCGCGGCGCAGGATGATGTGCGGCGGCGCAAGATATTCCATGATGATCAGCGCCTGGCCTTCATCGAAATAATGGATCGCCGGCACCGAGCCTGGCGCGCGCGCCTCTTGCCTGGTCAGCGCGTGATATTCGAAGAAGGAGCGCTTCAACGGCAGCGGCCAGCTGTCGCCGACCAGGCGAACATAGGGCAGGGCCTGCTTGACGACGGCTGCACCATTGGCGCCCTCGGCGATGAACACCAGGTTGAGATTACCGTCGCCGACCTCGCGGACCTTCCAGGCGCCAGTGTCCTTGCCGATCTTCGCGCACAGCGCCTCGTTGCCGCCAAGGCGTGCAGCCAGGGTTTCGACCGATAGTGCTTCGAACCGCAATTTTTCAGTCATCGTCATCCTCCCGCTTATGCGCTCCGAACATAACGGACGCATGGCGGCTGGGCCAAGCTAGGAAGCGATCTGGCAATTGTCAATCGTGTTGACAATTGCCGATGCAGCCCATAGCGTCATGTCAGGGAGGAACGCATGGTCGGTAATGCCGTGTTCCGCGTAGAGGGACTGAGGAAATCCTTTGGCCATAACGAGGTGCTAGGCGGCGTCTCGGTCGAATTGCATGCCGGCGAAGTCACCGTGCTGATGGGCGCCAACGGCGCCGGCAAATCCACCCTCGTCAAGATCATCTCCGGTGTCTACGAACGCGGCGGCGGCACGATGGCGCTCGCCGACCAGGATTTCGCACCGAAAACCCCTGCCGAAGCGATCCGCGCCGGCGTCGTCACCGTGCACCAGAATATCAACGACGGTGTCGTCGCCGATCTCGACGTCGCCACCAACCTGACCCTCGACCGACTGAGCGGCAGCGGTGCGCCGACCCTGTTCAATCCAATGCGCGTGCGGCGGGAGGCCAAGGCGGTTGCCGAGCGCATGGGGCTGACCATCGATTTGAAGGCGCGGGTGAGCGATCTTTCGCTGGCCGATCGTCAGATGGTGGCGATTGCCCGCGCCCTGGCGCACCAGCCGAAAGTGCTGATCCTCGATGAGCCGACCTCATCGCTCTCCAGCGCCGAGGCTGATCGGCTGTTTGCGCTGATCGACAGGCTGCGCGAGCAGGGCGTGGCGATCCTCTACATCTCGCATCGCATGTCGGACATCAGGCGGTTGGCTGATCGCATCATCTCGATGCGAGACGGGATCATCTCGGGCATTTTCGACAAGAAACCGCTCGACTATGAGGGCGCGGTCAATGCCATGCTCGGCCGCAAGATCCATCTCGACCAGATCGTCGTCAGGAATTCGGCCAAGGCCGTCCTCAAGATAGAAGGTCTGCGCATTGCACACGGCGCTCGGCCGATTTCGCTGACGCTCGGCGACGGCGAGGTCGTTGCCATCACCGGCCTCGTCGGCGTCGGCAAGACGGCGCTTGCCGAGACGCTGTTTGGCGTGCGCCAGCCGCTCGCCGGTACAATGACGCTGAACGGCAGGCCTTATGCGCCTGAAACAGCCGGCGAGGCGATCGCCGCCGGCGTGTTCCTCGTCGCCAAGGACCGCGGCGAGAACGGCATCGTCCAAAGCTTCAACATCCAGGAAAATATCAGCCTGCCGTTTCACAAGCGCATGTCGCGCTTCGGCATCCTGAGGCGCCGCCTCGAACGCACCACGGCACGCCGGCAGATCGAGGAGCTGAGCATCGTCTGCCGTTCCGAGAAGGACGAAATGTCGGAGCTGTCCGGCGGCAACCAGCAGAAGGTGATGGTCGCCCGCTGGATGGCGCAGGAGGCAAGACTGTTCATTCTGGATGAGCCGTTTCAGGGCGTCGATATCTCGGCCCGGCGCGACATTGCCGCCAAGCTCAGGGCCAGTGCAAACGGCCGCGCCACGCTGCTGTTCGTCACCGAGCTCGATGAGGCGCTGGAGACCGCCGATCGCATCTTGGTGATGTCGGAGCAGACCATCGTCGGCGAGCACCGCAATGCCGATGTCGATCTCGACCGTCTGTTGGCCGAGGTCGCCGGCGGACCGCTGCACAGTGCCGCCTGAGGAGCGCGGGCGATAGGAATTGGAATGGAGAGAGCATGGGTTCGGATTGGGTAAAGACGGCAGCAGCGCGCGGGAGCGCCGAATGACATTGCGCGACCACGCCATCCGCTACGGCTTCATCGTGCTCTTGTTCGGGCTCGTCGCCTATTTCTCGATCGCCGCCGACGGTTTCGTTTCGCCGCAAAGTGCCGTTTTCATCTTTCAGTCGGTCGCCATCACCGGCGTGCTGGCGCTCGGCGTCACCGCCACGCTGGTCGTCGGCGGCTTTGATCTGTCGATCGGCTCGGTCGCCACGTCAGCCATGATGGCGGCCGCCTATGTCATGGTGGTGCTGGAGCAGAACGCCCTTGTCGCGGTCGTCGTCTGCCTGCTCATCGGCGCCATTGTCGGCCTGATCAATGGCTGGCTGATCGTCTACATGCGCGTGCCCGATCTGCTGGCGACGCTCGGCATGATGTTCCTGCTGGTCGGCCTGCAGCGCATTCCGACAGAAGGCCGCTCGATCGCCACCGGCATGACCATGCCGGACGGTTCGGTCGCCAACGGCAAATTCTCCGACGCCTTCCTGGCGCTCGGCCGCCACCGCTTCGACTTCTTCATCCCCAACCTCATTCCGGTGTCGGTAGTCGTGCTGCTCGTGCTCGCCGTGCTGATCTGGTTCTTTCTCGAATACACCCGCTTCGGGCGCATGATGTATGCCGTAGGCAGCAATGAGCGCGCCGCCGAACTCGCCGGTGCGCCTGTCAAGGCATACAAGATCTGGGCCTACGTTATTTCAGGAGTTTTTGCCTCGATCGGCGGTATTTTGCTCGCTGCCCGGCTTGGACGCGGCGACATCGCCTCGGGTAATAATCTGCTACTCGATGCGGTCGCCGCGGCACTGATCGGCTACGCGGTGCTAGGTGCCGCCAAGCCGAACGCCTTCGGCACTGCCATCGGTGCGCTGTTCGTCGGCATCTTGCTGCAAGGCCTGACGATGATGAACGCGCCTTACTACACGCAGGATTTCGTCAAGGGCGTGGTTCTGGTCGTCGCCCTTGTCTTCACCTTTGCGCTTTCGGGCAGGGGCAGGAGGTAGCTTTCGACCGGAACAGGATTTTCGAGTTCAACAAGAGTGGAGGAAAACAAAGTGAGCATTACAAGAAGACTTCTGGGAAAGGTGGCGCTCGGATTGGCCGGCGCAACCATGCTGATGCAGGTCCCGGCTTTTGCCGCGGACAAGCCGGCGCCTTTCGACAAGCCCGGCGTCAAGATCGCGCTGGTGCGTTATCTCTCGACCGGTGACTTCTTCCAGGCCTATCTCTCGGGCGTCGAGGCACAGTCGAAGGCGCTCGGCATCGACCTGCGCGTCCTCGACAGCCGCCAGGATGCCGCCCTTCAGTCCGACATGGTCGATCAGGCCATCGCGCTCGGCGTGCAGGGCATCATCATCCAGCACGGCCTGACGGAATCGATGAAGGACGCCGCGCAGCGTGCGGTCGACGCCGGCATCAAGGTTGTGGCTTTCGACGTCAATGTCGAAAACCCTAAGATCCCGCAGGTCGAACAGTCCGACCGCGATTTGGCCCGCCTCGCGCTCGAACAGGCAGTCAAGGACAATGGCGAGAGCTGGAATGCCGGCTATGTCTACGTCGCCGGCATCGCGCCGCTCGACCGCCGCAACGAGACCTGGGTCGACGTGAAGAAGAAGTATGCCGGCATCAAGGAAGTCGCGATGTTCGGCACGCTCGACAATCCGATCGCCAACTCCGTCGCCAACCAGGCGCGCTCGGTGCTGTCGGCCCACCCCGACATCAAGGTGATGTTCGCTCCCTATGACGAATTCGCCAAGGGCGTGAAGATCGCTGTCGACGAAGCCGGCCTCAACAAGGGCATCAAGATCTATTCGGCTGACATCTCGACATCCGATATATCAGCAATGCGCGAGCCCGACAGCGCCTGGGCCGCCACCGCCGCCACCAACCCGGCCGTCGTCGGCCAGGTCTCGGTGCGCGCGCTGGCACAGCTGCTGGCCGGTGAAGATCCCGGTCACAACGTCGTCGTGCCGCCGACGCTGATCACCCAGAAGGACCTCATCGACAAGGACATCAAGAACATGGAAGACCTGTCGGCCAAGCTGCCGCAGTTCGCCCATGCCGATGTCGCGATGCCGGCCTGGATGCCGAACCCGAACGCCAAGTAGCTTCGGACAGGTCACCGACCTCCAAACGATTAGGGAGCCGCCTGCAGCAGCTTGTTGCAGGCGGCTCTTAGCTGGCGGCTACTGCATGGTCGCCGACAGCTTCCGCTGTATGAGATATTCGCTCATGTCCTTCGACATCGATGGATAGTGCCAAAGGTCGTTTCATTTCGGAGCGTGCCCGTGACGATTCTTTACCCAGGCGAAGAATTGATCATGGGGCACGAGGTACCAATCTCGGGCTTTGCCGGCCTCGTATTTCTGCGAAGGGAAGAGCATCCATATGCCTCTGTCCCCATACCGCTTCCAGTCGACGAGAGGCCTTCCCTTAAGCTGAACTGCTATCAGCTCGCCGCCTGGCGTCCTGACAACAAGATCCTCGCCGTCTATGTCGGCTTCAGATCGATAGACGCGGTATCCGCTGCGGATCAATAGCGCCGTCACCTCTGCGCGGTTGGCCGCCTCGATTGAGGGGGTCCGTAGCGATACATCGGAGTAGCTCATCACTAATCAATAGCGTTGCGAAGTCGTCCACACAACGAACGGGTTGGGTCCATCTGCTCGCTCATCAGTGAACTATCTCTACTTCCGCTTTTGTGAAATTTTTGGCTTTTGGGCATAAAGCCGGTCGATCAGGTAATAGAGGCCGTGGCATGTGGTGATAAGCATGTGCGCCACCACCACGTCGAAGCCAATAATAATAGCTCCTCTGATTGCAGCCAGAGTGCAGTCCGCCGTGCTTGGCTCTAGCCATGCTTTCACGTGCTGCACCACCGGCTGCATTTGATCAGCTGCGACGATGAACAAAATGGCGCCTACCGACAGCACTAGGGACACAAAGGCCAGATAGCCGAACATCGAACAAACATACTGACGCCGGGTCAGAAATTCCTCGGGGTCTTCTCCCTCGGCTGGATCTGGAACTGGCCTGCTAATCCGGCCAACTTCAATCTCATCGTCCAACTCTCCGAAAGATGAGGCGAAACTGGCGACGCCTACGAGCGCTGCGATATAGAAACCTGTCAACACCGCAGAGAAGTTTCCAAAGCGATCGAGAAAGCCCTTGTCACCGAAGTAGTTGGCGTCCAGCGTTACGAAAGGCACGCTGATAACGATGGCCAGGGCAAGAACAGTCACCAAATTTCTTCGGAACAGTTTTCTGCCACTCTCGTCCTTCAGAGTCAGGTAACTAAGGGGGTATGTCAGAACACCGCCGCGCACTTTAGCCTTCTTTCAAGAGTTTCAAAGCCTTGGTAACGACTTCGTCAACGATGTCGACGGAGCAAACATCCAGTTCCGTTTGGAAGTGCAATTCATCAGACCGAATAAAAAGAACCTCTTTGGCCTCATCCTGCCTATCAAGTTTGACCGTTCGGCGGCGTTCGTCGTCTAACTCAAGATCAACGCTAAAATCGGTCCAACCCGCTGCTTTTGCCTTTCGGATCATAGCTGGAAGATAGTCTCGCCAATTGCCGTTGCTGATCTGCCCTTCGACTTTAATCCTCATGGTTTCGGTCTGAGGGCGAAACAGGCCGTCCGCGTCTACGAAATCCGCCTTCGCAGGCCTCACTAGGGTGACATAACTGAGCGTTCCGCCTTTAAGCGCTCCGGTGAGCGTTTCTGATGGAACGCCGACCGGTTTGAACACGCTATATGTGTTGACCTGTTTTTTCTTTCGCTGAAAATCGTACTGATATTCATGGAGGCATTGTCCGATGATGCGCCGAACCACCGCCATGCTGATGCCTGGTATCTCCTCCAAGGCAGCCCGATAAGTTCCTGGGCGAACGGGCAGATCATATATGACTAGATGGGCAGATACCGATTGTTCTTCGCCCTCCTGCTTCTCAGCCTTCCGGATCGTGACCTTCTTACCGGCCTTCTGACGAGCCTTTTTTCGATAGGTCGGCTCAGCCGCATCAGGGGACGCTCGATGGAAAAGCAAATTCAGAGCCTGGCTCCTAGGGTCATATGAAACCTCCATGAGTTCGACGACGTCGCCGTTTGGCTGGACCTCTAAGGCTTTGTCCTCTTCGGCTCTGGTACCGAGAGCGTCAAAGACGCTGTAGTCGTTGGCGTCGCCAAAAATCGGTAGATTCGGCGCCCCCGCATGTCTCGCCGTAAATGAGAATTCAAAACGCCGAAAGAATCTAGAATGCTTTTCCAAGAACAACGAATGCCCTCCCTTCAACTCCGCATCTCATAAGAGGGTGAGGGTGTCGAAGAGTCTAGGGGGCAAGTACTTGAGGCGAAGTGTTGCAAAGAAGGCAGGCCAGTTATCCACCAGTTTCTAAAACACTAGCTCGAGTCTATTTTGATGCCCTGATGATGGAGAGGTGGAAGCCTCGCTCTCAGGGATTAAGCCGAGGCTTCAGCGATTTTGAAGCAGCGTCAAATGTCTACGGACAGGTGTCGGGCCTAGCTCCTCCGCTTAGTTATCGGCAAATGCGTCTCGCCAAAAATCAGAAGACAGGAATATATTCCTTTTTTCTGATTCTTGCAACAGGCCCTCTTAACCACCTTGCAATCGAACATATCCCTGCGATTGCAGCACGCCGCTTTTTCATTGTCGACTGCTATGGTGTGCCAGATATCTCGCAAATCCTGCGAGGCGCGTGGTGCGAGCCGATATTAGCCACGGGCGCGGCGTTCTGCCTTCAGGCTGCGTATGAACTCAGCGGGTTCGACTTCCACCGGCTTGCCGCTGGCCATGCCCTCAGCATAGGCCCTTTTCAATTGTTCGAGCTCCAAGGCCCGCAATTCTTCGCGCTGCTCCCACAGACGAAGGGCGTCACGAACAATCTCGCTGTTGGAGGCATATCCTCCGCCTTCGACGGCGCTTTGCAGGCGGGCGACCTGCCGAGGGGTGAGGGAAATGGTAAGGGTACGCATCGGTTCGGTTTTCATTCCAAACCTGTAGCACATCTAACAAGAACTAACAATATTTGTTAGGATTCCGGCTCACCCCGCTGCCTCGAGGCAGCAGGGTGATTAAGACAAGATTCCCTACCGCAACGCCGCCGCGATGTTGCCGCCATCGACCGTCGTCACATCGGCGGTGGTGCGATCGGCCAGCGCGTGATGCAGGAAGGCCTGCGCCACGTCTTGCGCCGTCACTTCCTGGCCGAGCAGGTTGCCGGACATGTATTCCTTCTCCGACACGCCGCGCGCGCCCGAACGGCTGGCGATCATGGCGTCGGTCAGAAGCCCCGAGCGGATGCGGTCGGCGTTGACGGCGTTGGAGCGGATGCCATGCGCGCCATAGTCGAGCGCGTATTGCCGGGACAGGAACAGCGTCGCTGCTTTCGGCACGCCATAGGCGCCGAACTTCGGACCCGGATTGACCGCCTGCTTGGAGGTGTTGAACAAAAGCACGCCGCCTGTGCCCTGCTCGAGCATGATGCGCACGGCATTCTGCGCCACCGATTGGTGGGCGAAGAAATTGAGCTCGAAACTCTTGCGCAGGAGTGCGTCATCGAGCTCACCGATGCGGCCTTCCCAGGCCGCGCCGGCATTGGAAACCAGGATGTCGACACCGCCGAACACGGCGACCGCCCTGTCGAAGGCGGCGCGCACCTGTGCCGGGTCGGTGATGTCGGCGGCGACACCGATCGAATTGTTGCCGGCCTTCTTCGCCGTCTCGGCTGCCTTTTCGGCGTCGAGATCGACGACGACGGCATGGGCGCCATTGTCGGCGAACAATTTGGCTGTCGCTGCGCCGATCGCGCCGGCGCCGCCGGTGATCAGCACCACCTGGCCAGTCAGTGGCTTCGGCTTGTTGGAGGCGAGCTTGGCCTGTTCCAGCGACCAGTATTCCAGCGGGAACAGATCGGCCTTGGAGAGCGGGTGGAAACGGCCGACCGCCTCGGCGCCGCGCACCGCCTCGATCCACATCTCGCCGACATCCGAGGCGATCTTCGCGTCCTTCAGCGTGCGGCCGTGGCCGAACATGCCGAGACCCGGCACCAGCGTCAGCCGCGGCATCTGGTCGAGCATGGTGCGCTTGACGTCGTCGAGCGCATCATTGGTTTCGAAATAGGCGCGATAATCGTTGGCGAACGCGTCGACATGGCTCTTGATCACCGCCTTGTAGTCGCCGGCCTTGTCGGCATCGGGCGCCGGCAGCGCCATTGGGCCGGTCTTGATGCGGATCGACAGATCGGGTGTCGACACCCCGCGTCCGGCATAATCGGCAATCTCGGATGAATTGATGAAATCGACGATTGCCGACGAAGTGCGGAAGTCAGAGATCATGCGGTCGAAGCGGCCTTCGCCGCGCGCTACCGCCACCGCTCCGCGCAGCATCGGCGCAATGGACGCCGGTGTCGCGAGCTTTGCCGGCAAGACTGCCTTTGCCGCCTTCGGCTTGCCGCTTGCGGCAATGAAGTCCTCGGCGACATTCACATAGTGGATCATCCGGTCGTAGGCCTGTTTGGCGTCGTCCCCGAAGGTGAAGATGCCGTGCTTGTCGAGGATCAGGCCCTCGACATCAGGGTCGGCATCGAAGATGTCTGCGGCCGCCTTGGCGAGGTCGAAGCCGGGCATGATATAAGGCACGTAACCCATTTTGCTGCCGAAAACTGTCTTCACCAGCGGCTTGGAGTCCTCCTGGTCGACGATGGCGAGGATGGCGGTCGAGTGCGTGTGGTCGACGAATTTGTGCGGCAGGAAGGCATGCAGCAGCGTCTCGACCGACGGGTTGGGCGAGGACGGATCGATGAGGTTGACGCGTTGCAGGGCAACCATGTCCTCGTCGGCCAGCCTGTTCAGCGCGCGCGCCTTGAGCAGCGGCTTGAGCTTGACCGCCGGCAGGCCCTGCGGCTCGATGACGCCCATGTCCCAGCCGCTGCCCTTGACGCACAGCACGTCCCACTGGTCGCCGACAAGATCGGTTGCCGTCGTCTTGCAGGAAGTGTTGCCGCCGCCATGCAGGACCAGCCGTGGTTCGCCGCCGAGCAGCCGGGTCGTGTAGACGCGCAGCGCCAGGTCGCGACCGACACCCTTTTTCGCGTAGTCGGCGACGAGTTTTTCGGCTGCTTCGTCATTCCACAAATTCTTCATGTTCGCTTCGTCCGGTTGCTGTCTTTGTTGGTGAAACAGGATTGCCGCGACGCTTTGATGACAATGCGCCGGCAGCGGAGAGGAGGATTTCTAGGAGGCCTTTTCTATGGTGGCAGCCGCATGGTCCAGGAGCCGCTGCGCCATGTGCGCGCCGACCACCAGATGCGTGCAAAGGCCGCCCGCGATCGCCGCGAGCAGCGGTTCGAACTTGCTGTCCTCCTGCACCACCACCAACCGCCTGGCGATGGCGCGCAGCGAGGCAAGCTCGGCGGAGATCACCCGCCTGTTATAACTGCAGTCGAGCACCTTGCCCTCGGCGTCTATGATCTGCCCGGCAATCACGCCGGCAGCGCCTTGGCTGCGCAGATCCGCCATTTCACTGGGCGTCAGCGCGCCGCATTTGACCAGATGGCTGTCGGCGTCGACCGCGCCGACCGAGTATAATGCCAGGTCGCATTCGCTGACACCCGACAATTGTTCCCGGATCACCGGCTCGGCACGCAGCGCCCGCGCCAGCTCTTCCGTCGACAGCACCAGGGGCGCGTAGAAGTTGAGGCCCTTGGCATTCAGCCGCCGCGCGATTTCCATGGTGCATTGGTCGGGCCGATAGGAATAGGGCGCGCCGAGATTGCCGCAGAGCTGCACCACCGTGACATCCTGCAGATCGGCATAGGACATGACGTCGGCGATCATATAGACGGTGCGGCCCCAGGCTACGCCGATGCGGTCGCCCTTCTTGACCAGTTCGAGGAAGACGCTCGCCGCCAGCACGGCGATTTCCGTCGACGGGTCGGCAATATGATCATTCTCCGGTGCGATCCAGACGGCGTCGAGGCTCAACACATCCTCGAGCTTGCGCGCCAGCACGTCGTCGGTGAAAAGCTGGGTCGAAGTCGAGATGTTGACGATGCCGGTCTCGCGTGCCTTGCGCAGGTACATGGCGACTGAGGCACGGGAAATGTTAAGCTGGCTCGCCACCTGGTCCTGCCGCAGGCCATGGGCATAGTAGAGCCAGGCGGCCTTGTGGATGAGTTGTTCTGCCGGTCGGATCGCCATGCCGTCTCCTCGGCTGACATTATTCACGGCTCTCGACAAAAGTCAAACTGGGCAGAGGTATGCGATGCTCCCGCTTACGCCGAATCTGGTTCATCATTGCGCCGAATGCGCTCTGTCGTGGCATCGTTTGTGGTGACGCGGCCCGAGCCTGTGATTAGAACGTCTGAAAGAAAACCGCGGGGGAGCATGGGATGGGCAGTCCTTACGAACAGGATCTCGACAAGAACGCGGCCAACCATCAGCCGTTGACGCCGCTCACCTATCTGGAGCGCGCGGCCAAGACCTATCCCGACAATATCGCCATCATCCATGGCCGCCAGCGCATCGACTATCGCACCTTCTGGCAGCGGTCGCTGAAGCTTGCCTCGGCGCTCGACAGGCGCGGCATCGGCAAGGGCGACACCGTCACCGTCATGCTGTCAAACACGCCGCCGATGCTGGAGGCGCATTTCGGTGTGCCGATGACCAAGGCGGTGCTGCATTCGCTCAACACCCGCCTCGATGCCGCGGTCGTCGCCTTCCAGCTCGATCATGCCGAGACCAAGGTGCTGATCGTCGACCGCGAATTCTCCGGCGTCGTCAGACAGGCCCTGGAACTGGCCAAGGTCAAGCCGCTGGTCATCGACTATGACGATCCCGAATACGCCGCCGACGCGCCGTATCCGAAGGGTGAGCGCATCGGTTCGCTCGACTATGAGGACTTCATCGCCGGGGGCGACGCGGACTTCGCCTGGTCGATGCCCGACGATGAGTGGGACGCAATCTCGCTGAACTATACCTCCGGCACTACAGGCAATCCGAAGGGCGTCGTCTACCACCATCGCGGTGCTGCCCTGATGGCCTACACCAACACCATTCATGCCGGCATGGCCAAGCACGCCGTCTATCTCTGGACGCTGCCGATGTTCCACTGCAATGGCTGGTGCTTTCCGTGGACGCTCGCAGTCCAGGCCGGCACCCATGTCTGCCTGCGCTGGGTGCGGCCGAAGCCGATCTACGATGCGATTGCCGATCGCGGCGTCACCCATCTCTGCGGCGCCCCGGTCGTCATGTCGGTGCTGATCAATGCCAGAGACGAGGACAAGCGCGAATTCCCGCAAACGGTCACCTTCAACACCGCGGCAGCTCCGCCACCGGAAGCCGTGCTGTCCGGCATGGCGGATGCCGGCTTTGCCGTCACCCATCTCTACGGCCTGACCGAGACCTATGGCCCGGCGGTGGTCAACGAATGGCATGGCGCCTGGGACGATCTCGAAAAGGGTGAGCGCAGCGCCAGGAAGGCGCGGCAGGGCGTGCGCTATGCAGCGCTTGAAGGCCTGACGGTCATGGACCCCGAGACGATGCGGACGACACCGGCCGATGGTGAGACCATCGGCGAGGTCATGTTCCGCGGCAACATCGTCATGAAGGGCTACCTGAAAAACCGCAAGGCGAGCGACGAAGCCTTCGCCGGCGGCTGGTTCCATTCCGGCGATCTCGGCGTCATGCACCCCGATGGCTACATCCAGCTCAAGGACCGCTCCAAGGACATCATCATCTCCGGTGGTGAGAACATTTCCTCTATCGAGGTCGAGGACGCGCTCTACAAGCACCCGTCGGTTGCCTCTTGCGGCGTCGTCGCCAGGCCCGACGACAAATGGGGCGAGGTGCCTGTTGCCTATGTCGAGCTGAAGCCCGGCAAGGTCGCGACCGAAGCCGAGATCATCGATCACTGCCGCGCGCTGCTTGCCCGGTTCAAGGTGCCGAAGGCGGTCATCTTCGCCGAAATCCCGAAGACCTCGACCGGCAAGATCCAGAAATTCCGGTTGCGCGAGATGGCAAAGGACCTGACTTCGTCATCCTAGGGTGGAGCAGTCGCGAAGCGACGTCGCGGAAACCCTAGGATCCATGCCGTGACCTCTCAGCCATGCTCCAACGTCGAGGATGACAGGGCGCGCTTACCAGCGTAACTTCTTGATCCGCCACACTCTTCAGCAGACGTCGCGGCATGGATCCTAGAGCCTTTCACGTTTTGACGGAAGCGTATCCGGCGTTTTCGAAGTAGTTCTTGCATTCGGCTGCCTCGATTGTTTCGACGAGGTGGCCGATGTGGCGCCACGTATCCTCGACGGTTCGTTTCTGAGCCTGGCGCATCCAGTGTTTGATCTTGGCGAAGGCCTGCTCGATCGGATTGAGGTCTGGAGAGTAGGGCGGCAGATACCAAAGCCTGGCGCCGGCAGCCTTGATCATCTGCCTGATGGCTGCCGACTTATGACTTCCCAGATTATCCATGACGACGATGTCGCCGGGCTTCAGCACGGTGATGAGCTGCTGCTCGACATAAGCACGGAAGCATTGGCCGTTGATCGGTCCGTCGAAGACGCAAGGTGCTGCGAGCC
>NZ_JAMYVQ010000026.1:0-94362 GCF_040324155.1 Mesorhizobium sp. M0011
TCCCCGCCTAAATAGCTATCGACAACCGAGCGCTTGAAACTCTCGCTGTATTTGGACATGCAAAACCCCCGAAGGTTGTGTCCAACTTTCGGGGGTCAGTTCAAAACGGGGCTTTTTTCATTGGAGCGGGAGGACGCATGGCCGGGCAGATCATTATCCTGAACGGCGCGCCGCGATCGGGAAAATCAAGCATCGCGAGGGCTATTCAGGAGAGCTTCGACGGCGTCTGGCTCAATCTCGGCGTCGACGTCTACGAGCAGGCCACGCCGGCACGCTATCGGCCTGGGATTGCTGCCTGGCGGCGAGCGTCCGGACCTTGAGGCCCTCGTGCCCGGATTATACGCCGCGCTCTACGAATCGATAGCCGCTCATAGCCGGTTGGAGCTGAATGTCGTTGCGGATGTCGGCCATCACGATGCCTATTCGAAACCGCTCCACATCCTGGCCGATTGCGTTCGCCGTCTCGCCGGTCTGCCGGTGCTGCTTGTCGGTGTTCGCTGTCCGATCGAAATCATCATGGAGAGGCGAGCGGTGAGCGCGACGGACAAGAGATATGTGACCGGCTCGCCCGACGATCCCGTGCCATTGCCCGTGCGTCTGTGGCAGGAAGAGGTTCACCGGCCAGGCATATACGATCTGGAGGTCGACACCTCGCTTCTGAACCCTGTGCAATGCGCGGATGCGATCGCAGAGCAGCTTCGGCAAGCACCGTATCCAACAGCGTTTCAGAAACTATTCAACCCATCCAGCGCGGCCCTTGAGCCGTTTTGACCGGCATGGCCGCCGCAGGCGGGTTCGTCCAGATCGGCGAATTTACAGCCCGCATACGGCCGGCGATTGCATGGTGGAGCTCTCGATTTCAGCGGCCATGCGGTCCGACGCGAAACGTGTCACCAAATATCCGCACGCCTTCCAGATCGCGATCATCAGGACTGCACCCGCATAGCCATCCACGGCATAGTGCCAGCCAAGTACGACGGAACCGACCATAATGACGCCGGCGAATAACCACATCACAAGACCGGCCAGCCGAGACCGCCGTGTTGCGTAGAGGGCGAACAGCACCGCCATCGCAACGTGCAGGGATGGGAAGGCGGATATACCGACGCTGCCGGTAGTTGCGCCGGTATAGCCACTCCACAGCATATCCTGCGTGCTGAGCGCCCAGATCGGATAGACTCGATCGGCAACGGCAAGTGCTTGCATGAGGGGGTGAAAGTCGTTGCCGAACCCCAATCGCTCGTAAAAGCAAGGGCCAGCCGACGACAGGCCCATCGCGAGGAAGAAGCCACCCAGCGTCCACATCGTCATGAAGCTCATCAGGAACTGGTGACGCAGCTTCGTATCCTTGCGTGTGATGCACACGGTGAAAACCGTGGTGATGAGCACGACGAACCAGAAATTGTACGCGATGTTGATGATCTTCAACGCAAGCGGCGACTGGACGACAAACCACAACCATTCGTGCGGGGCTCGACCGAAATGCAGGATGCGATCGGCGTGAGCCAATGCTTTGTCCCATGCAAACGGAGAGAGGATTGCAATGGCTCCCTTCAACACACCGATCGCGGATATGAAGGCAAGACCCGCACCCAGGCCATTCAGGCTGTTGGCAATGCGTTCGGCATCGCCAAAGAATCTACCCAGTGACTTGAGGAAGATGTGCAGCGGTTCGGTATCCCGCTGGACCAGCGCAAGGTGGAAAAGCGTCCCAAGTGCAAGGGCTGAGCCGCAAATCCAGAAGGCGATGAAAAGATACTCGGCGTATTCCTCCAGAACGCCGAAATCCGGCATGTTTCCAGTGTGCCACCCGACTGCGCTTGCCAGAAGCAGCGCAGCGGCAGCCATAGCGTGCAGCAGCCGGTGTCGCCAAAAGGCATCCGCCAAGATACCAAGAAAAGCACGTCCGAAAATTGCCCCCGTCAGCGGGGCCGATGCCGCAACCGAATCTTCCATGGTTTTGAAGCCCCACAGCTCGCCACGCCGTTACTGTTTTACCGTGAGACGGTTCAATATTTCCTAATCAGACGATTAGAGTTGCAAACGGTTGAGTCCCGGCGCCGGCACGGCCGGGCACTAGAATCGTCTTCTCGGCTAAACGGCGCTACCCGGTCCGCCACATCGGCTGGCCTCTCGCTCTCAATTTTTGAGCGCAGTCCGGATCTTTTCGGCATTTTCGGTCAGCACCTCCGGCTTCTCCATTCCTCCCGTGTGCGACTTCAGCGGGATGCCGTCGAAGCGCGGAATGACATGTACATGCAGATGATAGACGGTTTGCCCCGATGCCGGCTCATTGAACTGCATGATGGTGACGCCGTCGGCACCAAAGGCCTTTTTCACCGCCAGCGCCACTTTCTGAACGACGCTCAAGAGATGGCCGAAAATTGACGGGTCGGCGTCGAGCAGGTTGCGCGATCGCGCCTTCGGCAACACCAGCGTATGACCCGGCCCCTGCGGCATCACATCCATGAAGGCGATGACCGCTTCGTCCTCGTAGACGCGGTGCGAAGGAATTTCGCCGCGCAGGATCTTGGCGAAGATGTTGTCGGTATCGTAGGCGGCCTCTGTCATGGTGAACGCTCCGAATTGTGCCTTTCGTGTAGCGAAACGGTGGAAAATCGGCAAGACGATCGGACGAAGTCGGCCCTGCTCGTCAAGGCAGCCCTGTTGCTACTCCTCCAGATCCTTGCGGAACGGGGTGTGCTCTTCCAGATATTCGCTCATCCGCTCCACCTCCTGCCGTTCGCGCCGGAGGTAGTCGGCGACGGCATTGCGCAGGCCTGGGTGTGCAATGTAGTGCGCGGAATGCATGGTCACCGGCCGGTAGCCGCGCGCCAGCTTGTGCTCGCCCTGCGCGCCCGCCTCCACCACCTTCAGCTTGCGCTCGATGGCGAAGTCGATCGCCTGGTGATAGCAGACCTCGAAATGCAGGAAGGGATGGTCCTCGATACAGCCCCAGTTGCGGCCATAGAGTGCGTCGGAGCCGATGAAATTGATGGCCCCGGCAATGTATCGCCCGTTGCGCCTCGCCATCACCAGCAGGATGTCGTCGGCCATGCGTTCGCCGATCAGCGAGAAGAATTGACGGTTGAGATAGGGCCGACCCCATTTGCGGCTGCCGGTGTCCATGTAGAAGGCGAAGAAATCGTCCCAGGCCTTCTCCGTGAGGTCCTTGCCGGTCAGCCGGTCGATCGAAATGCCTGGGGCAAGCGCTTCACGCCTTTCCTTCTTCATCGCCTTTCGCTTGCGCGAGGCAAGGGTGGCGAGGAAGTCGTCATAGGTCGAAAAGCCTTCGTTGAAGAAATGGAATTGCTGGTCAGTGCGGTGCAGGAAGCCTGCCGCTTCCAGCACCTCCACATCGCTCTCTTGCGCGAAGGTGACATGCGCGGAAGAGACGCCGAGTTTTTGCGTCACTGCCTTCAGGCCCGCCGCGAGACCGGCCTTCACTTTGGCGCTGTCCTCGCCTTTGCTGACCAGCAGGCGAGGGCCGGTGACCGGGGAGAACGGCACGGCACTTTGCAGTTTGGGATAGTAACGGCCGCCGGCGCGCTCGAAGGCATCCGACCAGCCATGATCGAACACATATTCGCCCTGGCTGTGCGATTTGAGATAACAGGGCACCGCGCCCAGCAATCTGCCTTGCCCGTCCTCCAGCCTGAGGTGATGGCCCTGCCAGCCGGTACGCCGCACGGCGCATCCAGAATCTTCGAGCGCACTTAGAAAAGCGAAGGAAACCAAAGGATTGTAACTGGTTTCTGAATCTCCGCGCGCAGTTCCGGCAAAGCCGTTCCATTCATCACAGGTGAAGGCGCCGATGCCGGCGGCGACGCGGATCGAATAGTCCGCATTGGCCGTTTGTCCGTCACCCTCGTCGCCCTGATCCATGAGGCTTATTTAAGCTCCGTCCGGCCTGGTACAAGTCACGTTTCAGACACTCAGGCGACTTTGACCAGATCGGGCTCGAACCCCTCGAACGTCATCTGGTCGGCATATCTGAAGGTCAGGTCGACCGCCGGCTGGTCGTGCACCGTCCAGGTGATAACAGGCATTTTCAGCTTTTCGCGCACGAAGCTGACGAATGGGTTCGGCAGGTCGCCTGCGGCATAGGAGGTGAAGGCGATCTTATGCGCCAGCATGGCGAAATGCGCCTCGATCAGCCCAACGTCCTTGCCGTAGGCGGTGAGCCCCCCTGGGATACCCGGCGCGTCCTTCGGAAAATCGCGGACCAGCCAGTGGTCGAACGACATGATCGCCGCTTTGCCCTTGTAGCGCTTGAGCATCTTGCCGACGCTTGCCACCAGGCCTTCGTCATAGCCGGGCGTGCCTTTCAACTCGACCACCAATGGCACGCGGCCGTTCACCAGGTCGAGCGCTTCCTGCAGCGTCGGCACATGGTCCGCCGTGCCACCGACCCTGAGCGCCGCGAGTTCAGTTGCGGTACGCTGCCAGACGAAACCATCCTGGCCGGTCAGGCGCTTGAGATCGCCGTCATGGATGATGACGGGAACACGGTCGGACGACAGGTGCACGTCGCATTCGATGGCATAGCCGCGCTCGGCGGCCGCGGCGAAGGCCGACAGCGTGTTTTCCCAGCGCGTCTTGTTCATGTCGTGGAAGCCGCGATGGGCGACGGGCCGGGCGGTCAGCCAGGATAGGTCGGTCATATCTGTCCCCTGGCTCATTCGACTTCGAAGATGGCTTCGATTTCCACTGCGGCATTAAGCGGCAGGCAGGCGGTGCCGACGGCGGAGCGCGCATGCTTGCCACGTTCGCCAAGGGCCGCCACCAGGAAATCGGAGGCGCCGTTGGCAACCAGATGCTGCTCGACGAACTCAGGTGCCGAGGCGACGAAAACGGTGATCTTCACCAGACGGCTAATCTTCTCGAGGTCGCCGAGTGCTGCCTTGGCCTGTGCCAGGATGTTGATCGCGCAGTATTTTGCCGCGTCCTTGCCGCCTGCCGTATCCAGATCGCGACCTAACAGCCCGCTCGCCTGCAGCTTGCCGTCCTTGAGCGGCAATTGCCCGGCGGTGAACAGCAGATTGCCGGTCCGGCAATAGGGCACGTAGTTGGCGGCGGGCGCGGCGGCGACGGGAAGTGTCACACCCAGATCGCTTAGCCGCTTTTCGATTGTTTCACTCATGGTATTTCCCTATTGCTTGGTGACGCCGCGCCGGCCGGGCCGAAATTGCTATTTTTGCCTCGCTTCCGCCACGACTTTTTTTAAGCTGGACCATCTTTCCCTGCGGCCTGCCATCAGTCGCGACGATCGGAGTACCTCATGCGCGCAACGCGCCTCGCATTCCATGCCGTCCTGTTGTCGGGGGTCTTCTCGATAGGCCCTGCCTTTGCCGCGCCGGCGCTGCAAGCCCACCGCGCCGTCTACGATCTTACCCTGAAAAAAGCGTCCGATCAGTCCGGCATCACGGGCATATCCGGCCGCATGGTCTATGAGT
This sequence comes from Mesorhizobium sp. M0011, assembly GCF_040324155.1. Lineage (NCBI taxonomy): Bacteria > Pseudomonadati > Pseudomonadota > Alphaproteobacteria > Hyphomicrobiales > Phyllobacteriaceae > Mesorhizobium > Mesorhizobium sp. M0011. The sequence continues at coordinate 5,457 of NZ_JAMYVQ010000026.1, forward strand.
TCAATGGCTCGGCCTGCGAAGGCTATACGGTGAAATTCCGCTTCGTCACCCAGATCGTCACCGCCGACAACACCAGGTTGACCGACCAGCAGACGACCACTTTCGAGGATGCCGAGGGCAAGACCTTTTCGTTCGTGACAAAATCCTTCGTCGACCAGAATCTCGACAAGGAGGTCAGGGGCGTCGCCACGAAAGAAACCAAGGGCTTGAAGGTCGACATCGACAAGCCTGAAAAGAACAGCGTCGAGCTGGCAACAACCCAATTTCCGACCCAGCACCTGGTCGAGCTGATCGGCAAGGCCGAAAAAGGCGAGAATTTTTACGAAACGAACCTGTTCGACGGTTCCGAAGACGCCAACAAGGTGATGACCACCACTGTCGTGGTCGGCAAGAAAACCGATGCCGACAAGGCCGACCCGGAAGCTTCGGCACTGGCAAAGCTCGCCACCGACAAATACTGGCCGGTCGACATCGCCTATTTCGACGACACCAACAAGACGGGCGAAGAGGTGCCGGAATACCGTATCAGCTTCAAGCTGCATGAGAATGGCATCACCCGCGATCTCGTCATGGACTATGGCGACTTCTCGATGACCGGCAAGCTGGTCAACCTGTCGCTGTTCGACCAGACGAAACCCTGCCCCGCCAAATAGTGCCGGTCTAGGCAGTTGATTTACCACGACACGGCGTGGTCGTTGCGATCGACTTGAACGTGCCGCAATCGTCTCTCAACCTCTCCCAGCGTCCAGGCGCGAGGGGGATCAGCTTGAGCAGGATCGATACATTCGTCGCGCCGCGGCCCAACCCGGCACTGATCAGGGCCATGACATCCGTCAACCGGATCGTCATGCTGCGCGGCATTCCCGGATTTCGGGATCTGTTGCCGTTCAATCGCCTGGCCGGTCTTCGCGGCGTCGCCAATCTCCGCCATATCGACTTTCCCGACGCCAATCTTGAGCGGCTGAAGGCCAGTTGCGGGGCAGGGAAGGCGACCTTCATCACGCCCAATCATCCCGAGTTCTTCACCGACTGGATGATCGACAAGGAGATTGTGTCGCAGGTCAGCCCGCTCACGGCCTCATGGGCAACCAATGGTGTCGTCAACGGCCTTGGCCGGCTGATGCAGAAGTTCTGGCTGGCCAACAATCTGATCGCCCAGATTCCGGGCAACAGCGGGGCAGCCAAGGAACACTCCGTCGCCTGGGCCTTGAAAGGCCATGGCGTGCTGCTGCATCCCGAAGGCGGCGTTGGCTGGCATGCCAACATCGTTGCGCCTTTGCTGCCGGGTGCCGTCGAGATGGGGCTCGAGGCCCTCAAGCGCGGCCGGGCCACGGATCCGGATTTCAAGGTCTGGATCGCGCCAGTCGTCTGGAAGCTTGCCTTCACCGGGAATGTCGAAGCGGCGCTGGCGAAGGAATGCGCCTATGTCGAGAAAAGCCTGAAAATAGAACGCCTTGCGACCGACACGCTGCCGCAGCGCATCCACCATGTCTATTCGACGCTGCTGGCCCGCGATGAAGCAGCATCGGGCATGCCATCCGACGAAGGCGCAACCTATGCCGAGCGCCAGCAGGCGTTGGTTGCTGAACTCGGCCGCCGACTCGGCGAAAGCATCTCGCCCGACACTGATGTCACCGACGCAACCGAACTTCTGCGGCGGGCGCGTCGTTGGCAGCGCGAAAACAGTGGCGATGCGGAAGGCCGAAAGCAGGTCCGCGCGCTCGCCGACACGATTCAGAGGCTGCAACGCGTCGGGCCCTGGGCCGCGGCCAACCCGCGCATCAGCCTGGAAGAGATCGCCGAACATCTGAAGCGGGTCCGCAACGACTATTGCCGGGGCGGACTGCGTGACACGATCAACCGGTTCATACCGCAGCCGGCCGGACCGCGTTGCGCCCATATCCGGGTGCCGGAGGCGCTGGGCCTGCATGAGTATGCCGGCTCGATCGACGATGCGGTTGCCGAGTTGCATCGTCGCATGCAGGACACAATCACCAGCACCGTGGCTGAAGTCGAGGCCGGCGGCGGCTTCATTTTCTATCTGAATCCCTTCTATCATCGCTAGACGAGTGCCTGTCGGCGCAAGATGAAGGAATACGGCAAGCCTCATGGCAGTCTATGTCGACGCAGCGATCTGGAACTGGGCCGGCCATCGCTGGTGCCATCTGTTGGCCGACGACACCGACGAACTGCATCGCTTCGCCGCGGAGCTGGCCATCAAGCGTTCATCGTACCAGGGACCGCCCAAGACTTCGGCGCCGCATTATGACATAACGGGTTTCGAGCGTGATCGTGCGGTGCGGCTCGGCGCTATCGAATGCAGCCGCGAGGAGATCGTCGCGGTCTTCCGGCGGGTGCGGGTGCCGAACGGCAAGGTCAAGCGCTGACAGCAGGGCGCGGATCGTCGCACGCAACACCACGGATCCTGCGGCGCTTGCGTTTATCGCGCATCCCCTCTATATGCGCGCTCATTCCACACACGGACTTTGGTGTCTGCCCGGGAGAAATCCGGCTGAAACCTCCGGTGGCGTTCGAGGACAAAGTCCAAAAATGCCTGTGTCCGTGGAGGCTAACCGGAAAGGAACTTTGAATGGCACTGCCTGATTTCAGCATGCGCCAGCTTTTGGAAGCTGGCATTCACTTCGGCCACCAGACCCACCGCTGGAACCCGAAGATGGCGCCCTACATCTATGGCGCCCGCAACAACATCCACATCATCGACCTGTCGCAGACGGTGCCTTTGCTGCACCAGGCGCTGAAGCAGGTTTCCGACACCGTTGCCAAAGGTGGCCGCGTGCTGTTCGTCGGCACCAAGCGCCAGGCCTCCGACATCGTCGCCGATGCGGCACAGCGTTCGGCTCAGTATTATGTCAACTCGCGTTGGCTCGGCGGCATGCTGACCAACTGGAAGACGATCTCGAACTCGATCCAGCGCCTGCGCAAGCTCGACGAGATGCTGGCCGGCGAAGCGCAAGGGTTGACCAAGAAGGAACGCCTCAACCTCGACCGCGAGCGCGAGAAGCTCGACAAGGCGCTGGGCGGCATCAAGGACATGGGCTCGACGCCCGACCTGATGTTCGTGATCGACACCAACAAGGAAGCGATCGCCATCCTCGAGGCCAAGCGCCTCGGCATCCCGGTCGTCGCCATCATCGATTCGAACTGCGATCCGGACAAGATCGACTTCCCGATCCCCGGCAATGACGACGCGGCCCGTGCCATCCAGCTCTATTGCGACCTGATCGCCAAGGCTGCGATCGACGGCATCGCCCGCCAGCAGGGCGCGCTCGGCGTCGACATCGGCGCTTCGGTCGAAGCTCCGGTCGAACCCGCGCTCGACCCGGCTCCGGCCCCGGCGTCGGAAGCTCCCGAAGCTTGATAATCGAAGGCCGGTTGCGGCCTTCATCTTTCTCATATTCTGGCACGCTAAACAGACGCACCATCGAATACCGATGGTGCGTCGGTGCATTTAAAACAAAGAGGCGACAATGAGCATTTCGGCTGCACAGGTCAAAGAACTCCGCGACTTGACCGGCGCGGGCATGATGGATTGCAAGGCCGCGTTGACCGAGACCAACGGCAACATGGAAGAGGCCGTCGACTGGCTGCGCAAGAAGGGTATCTCCAAGGCCGACAAGAAGGCTGGCCGCACCGCGGCTGAAGGTCTGATCGGCGTCGACAATGGCGTGCGCGAGGCTGCCGTCGTGGAAGTCAATTCCGAGACCGACTTCGTGGCCCGCAACGCCGCGTTTCAGGAAATCGTCGCCAACGTTGCCAAGGTTGCGCTGGCCTATGGCACGACGGAGGCTGTGGCCGCCGCAAAGTATCCGGGGTCCGACAAGTCGGTTGCCGACACCATCAAGGACGCTGTCGGCACCATCGGCGAAAACATGGGCTTCCGCCGCTCGGCCAAGCTCACCGTTCCGCACGGCGCTGTCGCTACCTACGTTCACAACGCGGTTGCCGACGGCCTTGGCAAGCTCGGCGTGCTGGTCGCGATCGAGACCACGGGCAATGAGCATGCCGCCAACGCCTTTGGCCGCCAGGTGGCGATGCATGTTGCCGCCACCAACCCTCTGGCTCTGACCGCAGAGCAGATCGATCCGGCCGCGGTCGAACGCGAGAAGGCGATCTTCTCCGACCAGGCGCGCCAGTCCGGCAAGCCGGAAGCGATCATCGAGAAGATGGTCGAGGGCCGTCTGCGCAAGTTCTACGAGGAAGTCGTGCTCCTGAAGCAGGCCTTCGTGCTCAATCCCGACATCACTGTCGAGAAGGCGCTGAAGGATGCCGAGAAGGAGATTGGTGCGCCGGCCAAGATCACCGCCTACCTGCGCTTTGCGCTGGGCGAGGGCATCGAGAAGGAAGAGACCGATTTCGCCGCGGAAGTCGCTGCAGCGGTCAAGAAATAGCCCTTTCCAGGGCTCACGAACTCAGGCAACTCGGCCGGGTGTCCGCAAGGAGGTCCGGCCGATTTCTTGTGCGGTGTCGATAAAGGCCCTGAGCTTCGGCGCCATCGCCGCCCGGCGAGGGAAATAGAGGAATAGCCCCGGTTCCTCGATCGCCGTCTGCGGCAGCACCTGGACGAGGCGGCCCGCGGCAAGATCGGCGCGCGCCAGCGGCTCGAACACATAGGCAAGCCCGACGCCTGCAAGCGCAAGATCGATTGCTGCGAGCGAATCCGTCACGACAACGCTGCCCCGCGTCTGCATGGCGATGTCCTTGCCATCCTCGATCAAATCCCAGCGATAGAGCGCACCGGAGCGGACGAGCCGGTAGCCGATACAATTGTGGTTCGCCAGGTCGGCAACGCCGCCGGGACGGCCGTGCCTTCCGATATAGGCGGGCGAGGCGACGATGACGACGGAGAATGGCGGCGTCAGCCGGACCGCAACCATGTCCTGAGCGATCATCTCGCCAAGCCGGACGCCGGCATCGAAGCCTTCGCCGACGATATCAACCAGACCCTGGTCAGCGAAGACCTCGACCGTAACCTCCGGATAGCGCTCGGCCATCGCCGCGACCACCGGCGTCACCGCCAATGGTATCGCTATGTTGGAGGCGTTGATCCTGAGCAGGCCAGACGGCCTGCCTTTGACGCTGCGGATGCGGTCCATCCGCTCGGCAATATCCTGGAGGGCCGGAGCCGCCGTTTCCACCAGCGCCTTGCCGGCCTCGGTGAGCGAAACGCTGCGCGTCGTGCGGGCGAACAAGGGCTGGCCGATCCGCTCTTCGACAATGCGCACCGCATGGCTGACCGCCGAAGGGCTCATGCCGAGTTCGGCGGCGGCAAGCGCGAAGCCGCCGCGCCGGGCAACGGCGACCACGACCGGAAGATGGCTGAGCAGATCGCGATCCATTCATGAATGATATCGCATGGTCTTTGCGAACAATGCAACCTTATCGATGCCAAGGCGGTGGTCCACATTGTCGCCAACTCATCGGCGATCGGCTGATGGCACTGAGGAGACGAGACATGAACACGTTAAAGCACGTAACTTTCACGGCAGGCATGGCGTTGGCGCCGATGGATGCCGGTGGGGCGGAGCCATCAGACTGGCGGGCCCTTGCAGACGAACGCGCGGTCATTCGCATTGCCGATGCCATCGACCGGGCCGTTGACGCCCAGGACTGGAAACTTGCACGCGGCTATTTTGCGGATCGGATCACCGCCGACTTCAGCAGTCTCTCCGGACAGCCGGCGGCCAACATCGCTTCCGACGATCTGGTTGGCGCTTGGGCGGCCAACCTCAAGGGCAGCAAGACAAGCCTGCATCTGCGCACCAATCACCAGGTCGCTCTCAAGGCGGACACGGCGACTGTCCTGTCGAACGGCTATGCTTGGAACCGGATGGAAGGCAATGGCGACCCGCTTTGGGAGGTCTGGGGCACCTATGAGCATCACCTGACGCGTTTTGCGGATGGCTGGAAGGTCGATGGCTTCGCGTTCCACATGACACACGAGCGCGGCAATCCCTGGGTCAAGAACACTCCGGGCCAGTGACGCGCGGGGGTATCTATCACCAAGCATTGGAAGACGATCATGACCATGACCTACTACACTCTTGGCAACAGCGGCCTCAGGGTCAGCCGACTGGCACTGGGCACGATGACTTTCGGCAAGGAATGGGGCTGGGGAGCCGACAGGGATACGGCGCGGGCGATTTTCGACGCCTATGTCGAGGCGGGCGGCAATGTCTTCGACACGGCGGATCTCTACACAGATGGCACGGCCGAAGCCTGGCTTGGTGAATTCATCGCCGAGCGCGGGCTGCGCGACACGGCGGTGATAGCCAGCAAGTTCACCATGAACATGCAGCCCGGCAATCCGAATGCTGGCGGCAACGGCCGCAAGAACATCATGCGGGCCGTCGATGCTTCGCTGAAACGGTTGGGGACCGACTATATCGATCTCTATCTCATGCATGTCTGGGACAGGCTGACCCCGGCTGAAGAGGTCATGCGCACGCTGGACGACCTGGTTCGGATGGGCAAGATTCGCCATGTGGGACTTTCCGATGTGCCCGCCTGGTACGCGGGTCGCGCACAGGCGATCGCCGAATTGCGAGGATATGAGCCGGTTTCGGCGCTACAGCTCGAATATTCGCTGGCCGAACGCGCGATCGAGAACGAGTTCGTGCCATTCGGCACGCGCCATGGCGCCGGCATCATGGTGTGGAGCCCGCTGGCCAGCGGTTTGCTGAGCGGCAAGTATCGACCGGCCCAGACCGGAAACGGCCGCCTCGACGGATTTCGCAACTCGACGCATCCGGGTTTCCAAAAGTTCACGCAACGCAACTGGGCTATCGTGGCCGAACTCGAGAAGGTCGCATCCGAGATCGGCCGCAGCATGCCTCAGGTCGCTCTCAACTGGGTGGCGACGCAGCCGGGGATCGCAACCGTCATCCTCGGTGCGACGACGCTCAGCCAAATGCATGACAATCTTGGCGCGCTGGATTTCGAGATTCCGAAAGCGCATCGCGACCGGCTGGAGAGAGCCAGCGGAACTCCAGCGCCGTTTCCCTATTCCTATTTCGATTCGCAGATACAGGCGCGCGTTACCGGCGGCGCGACAACCGGCGACAAGCCCTCCAACTACGTGTCACCGGTGCTTATCGAAGGAGAGTCGGCCAGCGTGTCCACCAATTGATCGATGGGACAGGAAACCGGCAATTTGCCGTTTGGGCGCCGCGTGCCATCGCGGCGCCCTTCGGGTATAGGAACGCCATTGTTTCGAGGCGGCACCAGCGCGAGGGTAGCCACCTGGAACGCGCCACACGCAAAATGAAGAGGCCCAGATGACGGTGAAGCCCCTCTACCGACGTGTCTTGCTGAAAGCGTCGGGCGAAGCGTTGATGGGCGAGCAGCATTTCGGCATCGACGTGTCAGTGGTGGATCGCATCGCCGGCGACATCGCCGAGGCGCGCGCATTGGGCATCGAGGTCGGCGTCGTCATCGGCGGCGGCAACATCTTTCGCGGCGTGGCCGTTGCCTCCAAGGGCGGCGACCGTGTCACCGGCGACCACATGGGCATGCTGGCCACGGTGATCAATTCGCTGGCGCTGCGCACGTCGTTGAACAAGATCGGCGTCGACGCCGTGGTGCTTTCGGCGATCGCAATGCCCGAACTTTGCGAGAGCTTTTCGCAGCGCCAGGCGACCGCCTACATGAACCAGGGCAAGGTGGTGATCTTTGCCGGCGGCACCGGCAATCCGTTCTTCACCACTGATTCGGCCGCCGCCCTCCGTGCGGCTGAAATCGGCGCCGACGCTCTGTTCAAGGGCACTCAGGTCGACGGCGTCTACTCGGCGGACCCGAAAAAGGACCCCAGTGCGACGCGCTTCGAGCGCATCAGCCATGGCGAAGTCATAAATCGCGGCCTTTCCATCATGGATACTGCTGCGATTGCACTTGCGCGCGAAAACAACATTCCGATAATCGTCTATTCGATCCACGAAAAAGGTGGTTTCGGCGATATTCTGAGGGGCGGCGGCCGCTGCACGGTCGTCGCGGACGATTGATCGGCGACCTGACCCGAAAAGGGAAGCCGGTTTTCGAAAGTTCGATTCGAAGACGGCCCCGAAGCAGTGAGCCCGCATTAGACGGGTCGAGGAGATAAAGATGAGTGGTGAGTACGACGATCTCAAGCGGCGCATGGATGGGGCTATTGCCGCGTTCAAGCATGATCTGGCCTCGCTGCGGACCGGTCGCGCCTCCAGCAATCTGCTCGATGCGATCCAGGTGCAGGCCTACGGCACCACCATGCCGATCAATCAGGTCGCCAACGTCTCGGTGCCGGAGCCGCGCATGATCTCGGTATCGGTATGGGACAAGTCGATGGTTGGCGCGGTCGACCGTGCGATCCGCGAATCCAATTTGGGGTTCAACCCGATCGTAGACGGCACCAACCTCAGGATTCCGCTTCCCGAACTCAACGAACAGCGCCGCAAGGAACTGGTCAAGATCTCGCACACCTACGCCGAGAACGCCCGTGTCGCCGCGCGCCATGTGCGCCGCGACGGCATGGACTTCCTGAAGAAGGCGGAGAAGGACGGCGACATCAGCGAAGACGATCAGCGCAAGCGCTCGGACCAGGTCCAGAAACTTACCGACGAGACGATCAGCACCATCGACCACCTGCTTTCCGATAAGGAAGCTGAAATCATGCAGGTTTAGGGTCATGGCCGCCGGCTGACCCGAAAGCGAGAACATGGCAACGCCCGCGCATGTCGCGATCATCATGGACGGAAACGGACGCTGGGCCAAGGCGCGCGGCATGCCCCGTCTTGCGGGCCACCGTGCCGGTGTCGAGGCGCTGCGCAAGACGGTGCGCGCGGCACCTGGGCTCGGCATTTCCTACCTGACCGTCTATGCTTTCTCGTCGGAGAATTGGTCGCGGCCGAAGTCCGAGGTCAGCGACCTGATGGGCCTCTTGAAAATGTTCATCCGCCGTGACCTTGCCGAACTGCACCAGAGCGGTGTGCGGGTTAGAATCATCGGCGACCGGGCAGGGCTGCAGTCTGATATCAGGGGACTGCTCGATGAGGCCGAAACGCTGACGGCCGCAAACGAATCGCTGACGCTGGTGATCGCCTTCAACTATGGCGGACGAGACGAAATCGTTCGCACGGCACAAAAGCTTGCGGCGGCCGTGGCGCGTGGCGAACTCGACGCCGAGGCGATATCAGCCGAAAGTTTTGCCGGCGCGCTTGATACGCAAGGCATTCCCGACCCGGAACTCGTCATCCGCACCAGCGGCGAGCTTCGGTTGTCAAACTTCCTTCTGTGGCAAGCCGCCTATAGCGAACTCGTCTTCCTGCCTTGCTATTGGCCCGACTTCAGCCGCGAGCACCTTGCGGAAGCTTTGCGTGAGTTTGCTGGCCGCGAACGCCGTTTCGGCGGACTTGGAGGCCAGGACGTCGCTTCGCGACCGGCCGCGGGATGAGGAATCTTCAACTCCGTATCGTTTCGGCGATCGTGCTCGCCATCATCACTCTCGGCTTGACCTGGATCGGCGGTTTGCCGTTCCGGCTGCTGTGTGCCGTGATCGTAGCGGCGATCTTCTATGAATGGACCCGCATGTCGCGGCCAACCGGGGCAACGGGTCTGGGTTTCCTGCCGGAAGCACTGCTGGTTGTCTTCATTGGCGCCTTGATTGGCGGCCTGGCCTCCTCCTGGCTGCTACCGCTTGTGGCGGCCATTGTTGCCGCAACGGCGATAGCCGCCTCGGTTCGCAAGACCGGACATTGGGATGCGAGCGGCCTTGCCTATGCCGCGGTTTCAGGCCTGTCGCTCGCCTTGCTGCGGGATGGCGATCGTTCAGGCCTCATTGCCATCCTGTTCCTGTTCGCGGTCGTCTGGGCCACCGATATCCTTGCCTATTTCGTGGGGCGCGCCGTTGGGGGGCCGAAACTGGCGCCCTCTATCTCGCCCGGCAAGACGCGCAGCGGCGCACTCGGCGGCGCTGTCGGCGGCGTCGTCGCCGGGCTGGTCCTCGCCGCAGCTGCCGGTGTCGGCAATCTGGTATTGCTCGGCCTGGTCGCGCTCGTGCTGTCGATTGTCTCGCAGGCAGGCGACCTGTTCGAATCCTGGATCAAGCGCCGCCATGGCCGCAAGGATTCGGGGGCGCTCATCCCGGGCCATGGCGGCGTCATGGATCGTGTCGACGGGCTTGTCGCAGCGGCATTCGCCCTATACGTCATCGGCTGGATTTCGGCGAACGCCGATCATCCGGCGCAGGGTCTGTTTCCCGTTTGAGCGATGTCATTTCAGGGTCCTTTGCGCGGTGCGCCTTGGATTCGCCCGGATTGGTGTCACAGTCACGGCGCAGTCTGCGCCGTGGAAGAATTTGAGGGTTTGTCTTGAACGAGATTCTTCACGCGCTTTTCAGCACAGAAGGCTTTGTCCTGGGCACGCTGGTGCCATTCCTCTTCGTGCTGACCGTGGTCGTGTTCGTTCATGAAATGGGCCATTACCTTGTCGGGCGCTGGTGCGGCATCGGCGTCAGGGCCTTCTCGATCGGCTTCGGCCCGGAACTTTTCGGCTTCAACGACAGCCACGGCACGCGCTGGAAACTGTGTGCGATACCGCTTGGCGGCTATGTCAAATTCGTCGGCGACATGAACGCCACATCGAGCCAGCCCACGTCGGAAGAAATTGAGACGCTGACCGAGGAAGAGCGCAAGGTCGCCTTCCACACCCAGCCGATCTGGAAGCGCGCGGCAACGGTGGTGGCCGGACCGTTGTTCAATTTCCTGCTGACGATCGTCGTCTTTTCCGTGCTGTTCACCGCCTATGGCCGCTATGTCGCCGAGCCCATGGTGGCCGAGGTGACCGCCGACAGCCCGGCGGCGAAGGCCGGCATTCTTCCCGGCGACCGATTCGTCAGCGTCGACGGCAACAAGGTCGAAACCTTTGGCGACGTTCAACGCCTGGTCTCGGGCCGTGCCGACGACGCAATCACCTTCGTCATGCTGCGCGACGGCCAGGAGGTCACTGTGACCGCGGCGCCGCGGCTGATGGAACAGGAAGACGCGCTCGGCAACAAGGTCAAGGTCGCCGTGATCGGTGTCGTCAACAACAAGGAACTCGGCCAGCCGAGACTCATCACCTACACGCCGGTCGGAGCGGTCGCGGCGGCGGTCGAGGAAACCGGTCACGTCATCCAGCGCACCGGCCAGTTCCTGCAGCGCTTTGTTGTCGGGCGCGAAGACAAATGTCAGCTGGGCGGTCCGGTGAAGATAGCCGACATGGCGGGCAGGGCTGCGAAACTGGGATTCGAATGGCTCGTGCAGCTGGTTGCACTGCTATCCGTTGGCATCGGAATTCTGAACCTTTTGCCGATTCCCCCCCTCGACGGCGGTCACCTCTTGTTCTACGGGGTGGAGGCTGTCATTCGCCGTCCGGTGTCGGAACGGATGATGGAAATGGCCTATCGGGCCGGGTTGCTTCTGGTGCTGTGCTTCATGGGGTTCGTTTTTTGGAACGATCTGTTTGGGTGCTGAAATCATGAAGAAATTTGGCTTCTGCATGGACGATGTTGAGACGCCGTTTACCATGCAAGGGGATATGAGTGACGCGAAAGCCACGCCGCAGGGTTAAGTAAATACAAATTAACCAGAAGCCTTGCGTGTAGGGAAAATCCGGTTAATACGGTAGGGGAAATTACCGCACGTCCGGTTTTCTCGCCGTGGGGACTACGAGAAAAGGTTATTAAGCCCGATGAAGGCAGCATCCAAGTTTCTAAGCGCCGCGTCCGCGGTGACCCTGTCCGCGGCCATGGTCGTGCCAGGCGCGCTCGCAGTGCAGTTCGTTGCCACATCGGCGGCTGAAGCCGCTGTCGTCAGCAGAGTCGAAGTGAGCGGCAACCAGCGTATCGACGCTGAGACCATCCGCAATTACATCACCATCAAGCCGGGCAAGGCTTTCTCCAGTTCCGATATCGACGGTGCGGTCAAGGCGCTGTTCGGCACAGGTCTGTTTTCGGACGTGCAGATCAACCAGGTCGGCTCGACGCTGGTGGTCAAGGTTGCCGAGTACCAAGTCGTCAACCAGGTGCTGTTCCAGAACAACAAGAAGCTCAAGGACAATGCGCTTGCGGCGGCCGTGCAGCTGAAGCCGCGCGGAACGTTCTCGCAGGCGACGCTCGATGCCGACGTGGAATCGGTCAAGGCTGCATACAGGCGCATTGGCCGCGACGATGTAACCGTGACCACGCAGGTCATGCAGCTTGGCGACAATCGCGTAAATGTTGTCTTCAACATCGCTGAAGGCGATCGCACGCAGATCGCGGCGATCAATTTCGTCGGCAATAGCGCCTATTCCAGCCGCCGCCTGTCGGATATCATCAACACCAAGCGTTCGTCCTGGGTTTCCTTCATCCTGCGCGACGACGTCTATGACGACGACAAGCTGCGCGCCGACCAGGAGCTGCTGCGCCGCTTTTACTACAATCATGGGTATGCCGACTTCCAAGTCGTGTCCGCAGTCGGTGAACTCGACAGCGCGACGAACAAGTACACGGTGACCATCACCGTCCAGGAAGGCGACCGCTACACGTTCGGTGATGTCAGCGTCGAGAGCTCGATCCCTGAAGTCGACGGCAAGTCGCTGGAATCGGTGATCGAGACCCACAAGGGTGACGTCTACAACGCCAAGAACGTCGAGGATTCCATCATCGCGCTGACCGAGAAGGTGGCCGGTTCCGGCTATGCCTTCGCGCAGGTCACGCCGCGCGGTGACCGCAATTTCGAGAACCACACCATTTCGGTTGTTTATACGATCGACCAGGGCACCAAGGCCTATATCGAGCGCATCGAGATCCGCGGCAACGATCGCACGCGTGACTATGTCATTCGCCGTGAGTTCGACGTCAGCGAAGGCGACGCCTTCAACCAGGTGCTCATCCAGCGCGCGAAGAAGCGTTTGGAAAACTTGAATTACTTTGAGAAAGTCGACATCTCCACCGTGCCGGGCTCGCAGCCTGACCAGGTCGTTCTGGTGGTCGATGTGGTCGAGAAATCGACCGGCGAGTTCTCGGTGGGCGCTGGTTATTCGACCGGTGGCGACACGGCCGGTCCGTCGGTCGAAGGCTCGGTGACCGAGCGCAACTTCCTCGGCCGTGGCCAGTTCATCAAGCTGTCGGCAGGCGGCGGCAAGAATTCACGCGACTACAGCCTGTCCTTCACCGAGCCTTATTTCCTCGGACGGCGCATCGCTGCCGGTTTCGACATCTTCAAGCAGACCAGGGAATACGACAACTACGAAAGCGACACTGTGGGCGCGACGGTGCGCTTCGGTCTGCCGATCACCGACAGCATCTCGACCCAGTTGGCGTACAACATCTCGCAAGAAAAGTATAAGCTGGAAGACGATTGCGTGACCGGCGGCGTTTACGATCCGGCGAAGTGTGACGTTTCCACGGCTATCCTGGATGGCATCGAACAAAGCCCTTGGATCAAGTCGTCGGTCAGCCTCGGGCTGGTCTACAACACCATCGACGATATGAAGAGCCCGCACGAGGGTATCTACGCCACCACGACGGTAGAAGTCGCAGGCCTCGGCGGTGATGCCAAGTTCGTGAAGGTCACGGGACGCGGCAGCATCTACCAGACGCTGTCGGAGCAGTATGATCTGGTCGGGCTCGTTTCAGGTGGCGCTGGCCATGTTGAAGGATACGGCAGCGATGGTCTGCGGATTTTCGATCAGTTCCAGAGCACCGATCGCATGATCCGTGGCTTCGCCTATGGGGGCATCGGTCCTGTCGATACTGCTACGGGCGACCATCTCGGCGGCACGACCTATTTCAATGCGTCCGCAGAAGCTCAGTTTCCGTTGCCGGTTGTGCCGGAAAGCTTCGGCTTGCGTGGCGCTGTCTTCGCGGATGCGGCAACGCTCTATGGAAGCAAGGTCGACACCGCTGGCGTCACCCAGGACTCGGTCGGGATGAAGTTGCGTGCCTCGGTCGGCCTCGGCCTGATGTGGGCGTCGCCGTTCGGTCCGATCCGTATCGACTATGCGATCCCGGTCAAGAAGGAAGCGCGCGACGACGTGCAGGAATTCAACTTCGGCATATCGACCCGCTTCTGATCGGCGGCCAACGATGCTCCCGGGTCTTCAGGGTCCGGGAGAAATGTTCCGACCTAGCTGGATATAGCTTCTGGAATGACCGATCCGGTGTTCTTCGCGCCATCACGCCGGTATACGGCGGGCGAAGTCGCGAATCTGACCGGCTCGGTGCTCGTCGATTCCGGCCACTCAGATATTTCGATCGAAGCACTCGCGCCGGCCAGCGAGGGCGGCGAGAATGCGCTCGTCTTTGTCGACGGCAAGCGCAATTCCGCGCTGATGCCGTCGCTGCGGGCAGCCGCGGTCCTGTGCCCGGCGGAATTTGCCGGCAAGGCGCCGGCCGGCGTTGCCGTTCTGGTTCATCCGCGTCCGCAACAGGCCTTCGCGTTTGTCGGGCGTCTGCTGTTTCCGAGGGCGGCGACACCAGGGCCGATGACCAGTGAAACCGGCGTCTCGCCGCACGCTCATGTCGATGCGACCGCGCATGTCGAAGCCGGTGCCGTCATCGAGGCCGGCGCGGTCATCGGGCCAGGCGCTTCGATCGGCAGCGGTACCGTCATCGCCCCAAATGCGGTCATCGGACAATCCTGCCAGATCGGCCGCGACGGCTATGTCGGTCCAGGCGCGAGCGTCCAGTATGCCTTGATCGGCAATCGCGTCATCATTCATGGCGGTGCCAGGATAGGCCAAGATGGTTTTGGGTTCGTTGGAGGGGCCAAGGGTCCCGAACGCGTGCCGCAGATCGGCCGTGTCGTTATCCAGGACGACGTCGAGATCGGCTCAAACACCACCGTCGATCGCGGCGCCATGTCCGATACGGTCATCGGCCAGGGCACCAAGATCGACAATCTCGTGCAGATCGCCCATAACGTCCGCATCGGCCGCAATTGCATAATAGCCGGGCTTTCGGGTATTTCGGGTTCCGTGGTCGTGGGTGACAATGTCACCATGGGCGGCGGCGTCGGGCTTGCGGATCACCTGACCATAGGGACAGGGGCCAAGCTTGCCGCCAGAAGTGGATTTATGAGCAATGTCCCTGCAGGCGAGATCTGGGGCGGCTATCCGGCACAGCCGATGGCGGAAGCCATGCGGGAGATAGCCATGCTGCGCAAGCTCGCCAGGACCCGCAAACAGGGCGAGGGAGGCAATGGCTGACATGATCGCGTCGACGACGCTGGAAGCGGTCGACATCATGGGGCTGATGAAGCTCCTGCCGCACCGCTATCCGTTCCTGATGATCGATCGTATCGTCGACATCGATGGCGACGAATCCGCCATCGGCATCAAGAACGTGACCATAAACGAGCCGCATTTTCAGGGCCATTTCCCTGAGCAGCCGGTCATGCCGGGTGTGCTCATCGTCGAGGCGATGGCGCAGACGGCCGGCGCCATCTGTATCCGCAGCCTGGGCACCGAAAAGCCGTCGCTGGTCTATTTCCTGACCATCGACAACGCCAAATTCCGCAAACCGGTCGTTCCCGGCGACCAGTTGAAGATCTATGTCAAGAAAATCAAGAAACGCGGCAATCTGCTCAAATTCGCTTGTGAAGCCATGGTCGACGGCGCTAAGGCGGCCGAGGCCGAGATTTCAGCCATGATGGTCACCAGCGACTGACGATCGAGTGCTTATGAAAATCAAGACATCCATTCATGCTTCCTCCATTGTCGAGGAAGGCGCCCAAATCGGCCAAGGCGCGCGCATCGGGCCGTTCTGCCATGTCGGCGCCGATGTGGTGATCGGCGACGACGTCGAACTGGTTAGTCATGTCTCGGTGATGGGCGCGACGTCGATCGGCGCCTCGACCAAGGTCTACCCGATGGCGACATTGGGCGCGCCGCCGCAGAACACCAAGCACAAGGGCGGCCGAACCACCCTGGTCATCGGCAGGGACTGCACGATCCGCGAAGGCGTGACCATGCATCTCGGTACCGATTCCAGCCGCGGCGAGACGACGGTCGGCGACAATGGCAATTTCCTTGCCTACGCCCATATCGCCCATGATTGCGTCGTCGGCAACAATGCGACGTTCGCCAATGGTGCAACGCTGGGCGGCCACTGCGAGGTCGGCAACAATGTTTATATCGGCGGCCTGACCGCTGTGCATCAGTTTGTTCGCATCGGCGACAACGCCTTTCTGGGCGGCTGCTCGGCGATCGTCGGCGATGTCATTCCCTTTGCCATCGCGGTCGGCAACCGCGCCAGCCTGCGCGGTCTCAACATCATCGGCCTCAAGCGCTCCGGCCTGCCGAGGTCCGAAATCCTTGTGCTGCGCAAGGCTTACAGGATGATCTTCGATCGTTCCCGCACCGTTGGCGAGAACATCGAATTCGCCAAGGCGGAGTTCGCGTCGTCGCCGACCGCCATGAAGATCATCGATTTCATCACCAGTCGCGGCAAGCGGCACTATGCTGTGCCGTCGCTCAAGGGCGGCGATGGCGACGATGTCGATGACGAAGACTGAGACAGCGGCAGCGCGTCTTGATCTTCCGCCGGGCTCCAGGGTTGGCATCATTGCCGGCGGCGGCAGTCTGCCGGTCGAAGTCGCGGCCGGTTCGGCTGAACAAGGTTATCCGCCCTTCGTCATCCTGATGGAAGGCGAAGTCGACCGCATCGCGGAACTCTCCCGATACGATCACGAAAACCTCGCTCTGGAAGGTATAGGCTCGCTCGTCCCATTGCTGCGGCGGCACCGGATCACCCATCTGGTGCTTGCAGGCGAGATCAAGCGCCGGCCGCGATTGCTTGCGCTGCGCCCCAGTCTCAGCCTGCTCGCGGTGATTCCTTTGGTCGTCATGGCGCTCGCGCGTGGCGATGATGGTCTTCTGAAGGTCTTGGCACGGGGCCTCGAAGCGCGTGGAATAAAGGTCGTTGGCGCCCACGAAGTAGTGCCGAATCTTGTCGCCGCCGAAGGCGTGCTAACCAAGGCCGAACCGCGAAAATTGGACTGGCGTGATATCGAGGCGGGCCTTGCGGCAGCAAAGGCCATCGGGGCGCTGGATGTCGGCCAGGCGGCGATCGCCGTTGGCGGCCGGGCAATCGCGCTGGAAGGCATCGAAGGAACAGCCGGCCTGCTTGATCGTGCGAAGCTGCTGCGTGGCCACGGCCGTATTGCGGGCAAGACCCGCGGCGTCCTCGTCAAGTGCGCCAAGCCTGGTCAGGAACTGCGCGCCGATCTTCCATCCATCGGTCCGCAGACGGTCGAGGCAGCGCACGCGGCCGGGCTCGCCGGCATTGCCGTCGAGGCGGGACGCTCGCTGATCCTCGAAGGTCCTGGAACCATCGCACGCGCCAATGCACTCGGCCTGTTCGTCCTTGGCCTGCCTGTCACCACGGAGCCGCGCAATGGCTGACAGGGCATTGAAGATCGCGATCGTTGCCGGAGAGGAGTCCGGCGACCTGCTCGGCGCCGACATAGTACGCTCGCTCAGGCAGGCGGCCGGGCGCGAGGTGCAACTCGTCGGCCTCGGCGGCCGTCATTTGCAGGCGCTGGGACTGGTCTCGCCATTCGATGCCGGTGAGATCGCCCTCATGGGGTTCAGTGCCGTCCTGCGCGACCTGCCGCGCCTGATACGGCGGATCAGCCAACTGGCCAAGACCGTTGCCGACGAAAAGCCGGACTGCCTTGTCACCATCGACAGTCCGGACTTTTCGTTGCGCGTCGCCAAAAAGGTGCGTGCGGCCAACCCGTCGATTCCAATCATCCACTATGTCTGCCCGAGCGTGTGGGCGTGGCGGCCGGGCAGGGCGGTGGCGATGAAGCCCTATGTCGACCACATCCTCTGCATCCTGCCTTTCGAGGTCAAGGAGCTCGAGCGGCTCGGCGGGCCACCGGGCACCTATGTCGGGCATCGCCTGACCCACGATGCGGGTTTGCTCGCCGCAGCCAAGGCGCAGGAGCTGCCGCGCGACCTTTCTGCTGATCGCGTCAAGACCCTGCTCGTCCTGCCCGGTTCGCGGCGTGGCGAGGTACGGCGGCTGCTCGACCCGTTCGGCGAGACGGTGTCGATTCTGCGTGCGCGTGGCCACCGCCTACGGCTGCTGCTGCCGACCGTTCCGCATGTCGCCGACCTCGTCAAATCCTTCGTTAACCGCTGGGATGAAAAGCCTGAGATCATCGTCGATCCCCAGCGCAAATGGCAGGCTTTCGGCAAAGCCGATGCGGCGCTGATCGCGTCCGGGACGGTATCGCTGGAACTGGCGCTGGCCGGCGTGCCGATGATTTCCTGCTACAGGCTCGACCCGGTCGCGCGCGTCTTGGCGCCGTACCTCGTTTCCGTCTGGTCGGCGCTGCTGCCCAATCTGATATCGGATCGAGCGCTTATTCCGGAATTCTACGACGGCTACATCAAGCCGAACAATCTGGCCCGGCAATTGGAAGCCCTGTTCGCCGACAGCGGCATGCGCGCCTGGCAGAAGACTGGATTTGCAGAGATCACGCGGCGCATGGCGACGGATAGACCGTCCGGCGAGATCGCCGCGCAGGTGGTGATGCGGTATATCAAGAGAGGGAATAGTCAGTAGTCAGTAGGGAAGTTGACCGTGCCTACTGCCTACTGCCCAATCCCCAATCCCTACTCCCAATTCACCGCTTGGCGATCGGCACGTAGTCACGCTCGGGTGCGCCGGTATAGAGCTGACGCGGGCGGCCGATCTTCTGGCGCGGATCCTCGATCATCTCTTTCCACTGGGCGATCCAGCCGACGGTGCGGGCGACCGCGAACAGCACGGTGAACATGGTGGTGGGAAAGCCCAGCGCCTTCAGCGTGATGCCGGAATAGAAGTCGACATTCGGGTAGAGCTTCTTCTCGATGAAATAGGAATCGGTCAGCGCGATCTTTTCCAGCTCCATGGCGATGTCGAGCAGCGGATCGTCCTTGATGCCGAGCTCGCCCAGAACCTCATGTGCCGTCTTCTGCATGATCTTGGCGCGCGGATCGTAGTTCTTGTAGACGCGGTGGCCAAAGCCCATCAAGCGGAAGGGGTCGTCCTTGTCCTTGGCGCGGGCGATGAATTCGGGGATATGATCGACATGGCCGATCTCGCCAAGCATGTTGAGCGCCGCTTCATTGGCGCCGCCATGCGCCGGTCCCCACAGGCAGGCTATACCGGCGGCGATGCACGCAAACGGGTTGGCGCCCGACGAGCCGGCGAGACGAACGGTCGAGGTCGAGGCGTTCTGCTCGTGGTCGGCGTGCAAAATGAAGATGCGCTCCATGGCGCGTGCCAGCACCGGATTGATCTTGTATTCCTCGCACGGCACGGCAAAGCACATGTGCAGGAAGTTGGCGGCGAAGTTGAGCTCGTTCTTCGGGTAAATGAACGGCTGGCCGATGTGGTATTTGTAGGCCATCGCCGCGATCGTCGGCATCTTGGCGATCAGCCGCATGGAGGCAACCATGCGCTGGTAGGGGTCGGAGATGTCGGTGGAGTCGTGGTAGAAGGCCGACAGCGCGCCGACCACGCCGCACATCACCGCCATCGGATGCGCGTCGCGGCGGAAGCCGGTGAAAAAGCGCGACATCTGCTCATGCACCATGGTGTGGCGCGTCACGCGGTAGTCAAAGTCGTCCTTCTGCGCCTTGGTCGGCAATTCACCGTAGAGCAGGAGATAGCAGACCTCGAGGAAGTCGCCATGTTCGGCCAACTGGTCGATCGGATAGCCGCGGTGCAACAGGATGCCGGCGTCGCCGTCGATGAAGGTGATTTCGGATTCGCAACTTGCCGTCGAGGTGAAGCCGGGATCGTAAGTGAAGGCGCCGGTGGTTGAGTAGAGCGAGGCGATGTCGATGACATCAGGCCCGACCGAACCACTTCGCACCTTGAATTCATGGGTCTTGCCGGCGAATGCAAGCGTTGCCGTGGCCTCCTGGGTCTTGCCGCCCAAATCCATTTTTTTCGCAGCTTCGGTCATTGCAAACTCCTTCTTGTTTCCTCATGCCGGCAAAGGCAAAATTCTGCAGAGCGACACGTCGAAAATCACCGCAATGCGCGTATTCGCCACCGCATTTCAGGAGGTGCGTGCCAGATTGGGCCAAGGCCTAATGTTGCACTGCGAAACCCGCCTTTCAATGCCAATCTTCTTGGGCCAGTTTGCTCCTAATCGATTTGATCTGAGATGCGCGCCAGGCTTTCCTCGCGGCCGAGCACGGCGAGCACATCGAACACGCCCGGCGAGGTGCTTTTGCCGGTCAAAGCGGCGCGCAAAGGCTGGGCCACCGCGCCGAGTTTGTGACTGCCGGCCGCAGCCACCTCACGGATCGCCGCCTCCGCCGAGGCGGCTGTCCAGTCACTCGCAAGCCCGTTCAAAGCTTCGTGAGCACTGCGCAGGATCTTGCGGGCATCGTCGGTGAGCAGAAGGGCCGCCTTGTCGTCGATCGGCAGCGGTCGCGTGGCAAACAGGAAGGCCGCGCCGTCGACGAGCTCGACCAGCGTCTTGGCGCGCTCCTTCAGGCCCGGAAGCGCTGCCAGCAACTGCGCCTTGGTGCTGTCCTTCAGGCGTGCTGCGATCGCCGGGCCACCTTCGAGATAGGGCAGGGTGGCGATGAAGATGTCGAACAGCTCGGCATCGCTCATGCGGCGCATATGCGCGCCGTTGATCGCTTCCAGTTTGGCGAAGTCGAAGCGCGCCGCGCCCTTGTTGACATCGCCGATGTCGAACCACGAGATCATATCCTTGATCGACATGATCTCGTCGTCGCCATGGCTCCAGCCAAGGCGCGCCAGGTAGTTGAGCAGCGCCTCCGGCAGGTAGCCCATGGCGCGATAGGCCTCGACGCCAAGCGCGCCGTGCCGCTTCGACAGCTTGGCGCCATCGGCGCCGTGGATCAGGGGGATATGCGACATGGACGGCACGTCCCAGCCCATGGCGTTGTAGATCACGGTCTGGCGAGCGGCATTGGTCAGATGATCGTCGCCGCGAATGATATGGGTGACGCCCATATCATGATCATCGACGACGACGGCATGCATGTAAGTGGGATTGCCGTCAGAACGCAGGATGATGAAGTCATCGAGATCTTTGTTGGGAAAGCGCACCTCGCCCTGGACACGGTCATGGACGATGGTCTCGCCTTCGGTCGGCGCCTTGATGCGGATGGCGCCCTTGACGCCTGCGGGCGCCTCAGAGGGGTCGCGGTCGCGCCAGCGGCCGTCATAGCGGGGCGGCAGCCCCTTGGCTCTGGCAGCCTCGCGCATGGCCTCCAGTTCGGCTGGCGTGGCATAGCAATAATAGGCCATGCCCATGCGCACGAGCTCCTCGGCCACCTCGCGGTGGCGCGGCGCACGCTCGAACTGTGACACCGGCTCGCCGTCCCAGCTCAGGCCAAGCCAGGAAAGCCCGTCGAGGATGGCAGCCGTCGCGGCTTCATTGGAGCGTTCACGGTCGGTGTCTTCGATGCGCAGCAGCATCGTGCCGCCAGTGTGCTTTGCATACAGCCAGTTGAACAGCGCCGTGCGCGCGCCGCCTATGTGCAGATAGCCGGTGGGCGAGGGGGCAAAACGGGTGACGACCTTGTCGGACATGGAACTCTCGGAAACCATCTGAAGCGGGTGCGGTTGCGCGGACTTTCGCGCGCCCGGCGTTCATGTAGCATAGGGTGTCGAGGGCGCAAGGGGCAGACCCGATGGCTGGACGAGGCTGGGGCTCGGATCAGGGCGAGGACGCTGCCATCGGCGTCAGCGAACGGTCCCTCTTTGCGCCTCTGCCATTGCCGTCGCCCCTCCTGCCGGATCCCGGCCAAGCGCCGTTACAAGCGGATGTCGCCGCCTCTGTTCCTGTTGCCGAAACCGGCAGGATCGTTCGCGTGCGCCGGCAAATCAGCCTGACATCACTGCCTCGCCTGCGCCACAGCGTGAACACGGCGGCGAGCCTGGAATTCGACCGGGGCGTGGCCTTCCTGCTGGTGCCGGTCTGCCTGGCGATTGGAGCGATCGGCTATTTTTCGCTGACGGCTGAACCCGACTTTGCGAGACCTGTCGCGGTTGTTATTCTGACGGGGATCTGTGCGCTGGTCTCGCGCTCATGGCCAAAGACCCATCTGTGTTTCATGGCGGCACTTTTGTGCGCCCTAGGACTGCTTGCTGCCAAAGTCGAGACGTGGCGTGCGGGCACACAAATGTTGGGCTCGGAAATTTCGACGCAAGTCACCGGCCGCGTCGTCTCGCTCGACCGGATGGAAACCGGCCGTATCCGGCTGACCATCGACGTGACATCGACCGCAAGACCGAAACTGCGCTATGCGCCGGAACGGGTGCGGCTTTCGGCACGCAAGATCCCGGCTGACGTGACCGCCGGCTCCCTCATCACCGGATATGCCAAGCTCTTGCCGCCGACCGGGCCGGTGCGGCCGGACAGCTATGACTTCTCCTTCGACAGCTACTTTGCCGGCATCGGCGGCAGCGGGTTCTTTCTCGGCAATCCAAAGCTTGTCGTCAACGATGACGGCGACATGCCGCTGCCGGCCCGAATTTCCTCTAGCGTGGAAAATGCCCGTGAAGGCATCGCCGACCATATCAGGGCGAGCGTCGGCGGCGCCGAAGGCGAGATCGCCGCGGCGCTGATCGTCGGCGTGCGCGCCGGCATTCCCGATGACATCAATGAGGCGATGCGACGTACCGGCATCTACCACATCATCTCCATTTCGGGACTGCACATGGCTCTGGTCGCAGGCACCATCATGGGTTTGCTGCGCGGCGCCTTCGCCTTGTTTCCCGACTTTTCCGCGCGTCGCCCGGTCAAGAAGTATGCCGCCGCCGCCGCACTGTTCTCGATCGCGGCCTATCTCATCATCTCGGGAGTCGTCGTTGCCGCCGAGCGCAGCTTCATCATGCTGGCGGTGATGCTGATTGCCGTGCTGTTCGATCGAGCAGCACTCACCATGCGCAATCTGGCGATCTCGGCGATCGCCGTCATCGTGGTGTCGCCGCATGAGGTGGTCGGCCCGAGTTTTCAGATGTCGTTCGCCGCGACCGCGGCTCTGGTCGGCGCCTATGCCGGCTGGGCGGATCACCGCGCGGGAAAAGCAAGACCGCCGCCGCCAAAGCGATCCATGCCAGGTTTCCTGACGCGAAAATTCCTGCTGGCGGCAACCGGCCTTGCCATGACCTCGATCATCGCCGGAAGCGCCACGACGCTGTTTGCTATCTGGCATTTTCAGCGTGTCTCGCCGCTTAGCCTGTTTGCCAATCTCGCGGTTATGCCGATCGTCACCGTCGTCATGTTCCTGGCCGTCGCCAGCGCGCTGCTGATGCCTTTCGGATTGGATTGGCCGGCTCTCTACCTGATGGGTAAGGGCCTGACGATGATGATCGCCATATCCGGCTGGATCTCCGAGCGTTCGCCTGTCGACGGGGTCGGGCTGATTTCGCAACAGTCGGTCCTGTTGGTGGCAATTGCTTTGGTCATCGCGACGATGGCGACAACCTGGCTGCGGCTCGCTGCTCTGCCATTCGCGCAGGCAGGCTTGCTGACCGTCTCGGATACGCGCACGCCGGATGTGCTGATCTCGGAAGACGCCCGGCTGGTGGCGTTGCCGATCGGTGGCGGTGAGCTTGCCGTCAGCCGGGAGCGGCCGAACGAATTCACCGTCGACAACTGGAAACGCGCCCTGACATCAGAAACCATCGTCGTGCCAGAGGTGTTCGACAACAGCGATGGGCAATTCGATGTCGCGGATGCCGTTGATCTGCCGCTGGGATCCCCGTTCTATTGCTCCTCAGGCGTTTGCGTGGCCAGGCACATGTCCGGTGCGATCATTGCCTATGTCGAGGACCGCAAGGACACCTGGAAAGCCTGCGGCTTCGCCGAGCTGATCGTCATCAATGACGCCACCGCGTATGACGCCTGTCACAATCCGCTGGTCCTCGTCATCACCAAGCGGCAACTGGCTCGCAAAGGCAGTGCCGCGGTCTTCTTCGATCGCCAATCGGCGACCACGCCGGCGACGATCAGCTTCGCGGTGGACAGCCCATATCGGCCCTGGCACACGCAACGCAAATACTCTCGTGAGGCGAGGGGGCTGGCACCCTTCAAGAAACCGGAGAAGCCAGCGGCCAACCCACAGCCGCCTCAGTAGCGGCGGATCAGGCCGACGAGCTTGCCTTGCACCTTGACCCTGTCCGGGCCGAAAATACGGGTTTCATAGGCCGGATTGGCGGCTTCGAGAGCAATCGAAGCGCCCTTGCGGCGGAACCGCTTCAGCGTCGCTTCCTCTTCATCGACCAGCGCCACGATGATCTCGCCGGGGCTCGCCGTGTCGGCATTGCGGATGATGACGGTGTCGCCGTCGAAGATACCGGCCTCGATCATCGAGTCGCCCTTGACCTCCAGCGCATAGTGGGCGCCGCCCATGATCATGTCCGGCGGCACCGAGATCGAATGCGTCTGATGCTGGATGGCATCGATCGGCACACCGGCGGCGATACGGCCCATGACCGGGATCGACACGGCGGAGACCGCATCGTCATCATTGCCGGGCGAGGGCATCCGCGAAGGCGCCGGCTTGATCTGCCGGCCAAGGGCACCACCCTGACCGAGACTGCCCTGGATGACGCTTGGCGAAAACTTCTTTGCCGCGTTGAGGCCAGGCGCGATCGAGTCCGGCAATCGCAGCACTTCCAGCGCGCGTGCCCGGTTGGGCAACCGGCGAATAAAGCCGCGCTCCTCAAGTGCGGTGATCAGCCGATGAATCCCGGATTTGGAGGCAAGGTCAAGCGCCTCCTTCATCTCGTCGAAGGATGGCGGAATGCCGCTCTCCTTCAGGCGTTCATGGATGAACATCAGCAGTTCATGTTGCTTGCGCGTCAGCATGGCGGCCCCCAGGTTACCTGAAACCAGAATCGAAAAACAAACCCAGAACAAACCCTATCTGTTCCAGTTGTGTTCTGCAACCGTTTAAAGTTTAATGAATTTGTTAAGGCTGCTGAAATTATTTGGCGCTTGCCAGCGGGTCGCGATCAACAAGCGCCAGGCACAGCGATGCGCCTGCTCACATTGAAATTATTATGGTTAATGACCTGTGGCTCATCCTCGACCCAAGGCTTGGCATTATCAGTCTATCGACCTCCACAAAGGACGATATCAATCTTCGGGACGTTCGTTTGCCGTGAACGAAACGGAGCCAAAACGCCAACGTCTGTTGGCATTTGTGGCTGGAAATTCAGCCTCCGTCATCTGCCAGGCAGTGAGGGCGGCGGCGGTGGATCGCGGGGATCGTTGCGTCAGGTAACGGCTTCCTTGACCGCGAAACGGCGGTCCTTCCATGCGCCCGTGCGCAGAATATCCTCCAGCACCTCAACCGCCAGCCACACATCCTTGTAGCCGACATAGAGCGGCGTGAAGCCGAAACGGATGGTCGATGGCGCACGAAAATCACCGATGACGCCGCGCTCGATCAGCGCCCGCATGATTTGATAGCCGTGATCGTGAAGGAACGACACCTGGCTGCCGCGCCTGGTCGCGTCGCGGGTGGTCTCCAGCGTGAGACCGTAGGCGCCGCACCTGGCTTCGACGAGCTGGATGAACAGTTCTGTCAACGCGACGCTCTTCTTTCGCAATGCCGCCATGTCGACGTCATTCCAGATGGCAAGCGCGCCTTTGAGCGCCCGCATCGACAGGACAGGCTGGGTGCCGCACAGAAAGCGGCGGATACCGGTGCCGGCAACATAACCCCGTTCGAAGGCAAAGGGCCGCGCATGGCCCCACCAGCCGCTGAGTGGTTGCCTGATATCGCCATGGTGACGCTGCGCGGCATAGATGAAGGCCGGTGCGCCCGGACCGCCATTGAGGTACTTGTAAGTGCAGCCGATGGCGAAATCGGCATTTGCCTGGTCGAGTTCGACGGGCAGAGCGCCGGCCGTGTGGCAGAGATCCCAGACAATCAGCGCTCCGGCCGCATGAGCCTTGCGCGTCAGCGCCGACATGTCGCGCAGTTCACCCGATTTGTAATTGACGTGATTGACCAGCACCACCGCGACGTTTTCGTCGATCAGCTCTTCGATGGTCGGCGCGTCGACACCCGCGAGGCGCAGCAGGACGCCATCCCGGGTCGAGGCCACGCCTTCGGCGATGTACAGGTCGGTGGGAAAACTGTCACCTTCGGCGACGATGGCCGACCGGCCGGGCCGCATCTCCATCGCCGCATGCAGCACCTTGTAGATGTTGGTCGATGTCGTGTCGCAGACAACGGTCTGGCCGGCCGCGGCTCCTATCAGGCGTCCGAGCTGGTCGCCGAGTTCGATTGGCATCTCGAACCATCCGGCCGTGTTCCAAGCTCGGATGAGATCCTGGGCCCATTCTTGGGTCGCCGCCTGCTGCAGCTCGCTGAAAACGGCGTGAGACGCTGCCCCCAGTGAATTGCCGTCGAGATAGATCATCCCCTCCGGCAGAATGAAACGGTCGCGCATGGCCCGCAGCGGATCCGTGGCATCCATCGCTTCGACTGCGGCGAGATCAGGAATTCCACTCATGGTCGGTCAGTCCCCGGTTGTTCGCGAAGGGTTTTCCGCCACAGCGCGTCCCCTCGGTGTGCCTGTTTTCATTTCGACGTCAGAGCCGGGTGCGGACCGTCCACAGCTCCGGGAACAGCACGACCTCGAGCATTTTCTTCAGATACGAAGCACCCGACGTGCCGCCGGTGCCGCGTTTCAGGCCGATGATGCGCTCCACCGTGGTGACGTGGTTGAAGCGCCAGCGGCGGAAGTAGTCCTCGAAGTCGACCAGCTTCTCGGCCAGTTCGTAGAACATCCAGTAGCGCTGCGGATCGCGGTAGATGGTCTGCCAGGCGACCAGCACCTCTTCATTCTCGGTTCGCGTCTCACGCCAGTCCGTGCGCCTGGCATCGGCACCGATGTCGAATCCGTTGCGCGCCAAAAGCAACAGTGCCTCGTCATAGAGCGACGGCTCGGCCAGGATCGCTTCCAGCTTCCCGCTCAGGTCGGGCCGATGCTTGTGCGGCCCGAGCATTGCCAGGTTTCGGTTGCCGGCCATGAACTCGATGGCGCGATACTGCCAGGACTGGAAACCCGAGGACTGACCGAGCGCGTCGCGGAACTCGGTGTATTCGCTGGGCGTCATCGTCCGCAGCACATCCCAGGCATTGTTCAGCTGCTCGAAGATGCGCGCAACGCGCGACAGCATCTTGAAGCTCGGCTCGAGCCGGTCGGCGCGGATGGAACGGATCGCGGCGCCAATCTCGTGCAGAGCAAGCTTCATCCAGAGCTCGGAGGTCTGATGCTGGATGATGAACAGCATCTCGTCATGCGCCGAAGACAGCGGCGTCTGGGCCTCCAGCACCTTCTCCAGGTGCAGATAGTCGCTGTAGGACATGCGCTCCTTGAACGACATCTGGGCGCCTTCGGACGCCGGATCGTGTGGCTCGCTCAATTGATTTTCTCCGTGCGCAGCCGGAAGCGCTGGATCTTGCCGGTCTGGGTCTTGGGCAGAGCGGCGATGAATTTTACTGACCGTGGATATTTATAAGGGGCGATCGTCGTTTTGACGTGGTCCTGCAAGCGCTTGGTGGTCAACGCGTCAGGCGCCACCCCCTGCGCCAGCACGACATGCGCCTCGACGATCTGGCCGCGCTCGGCATCGTCTGCACCGATCACCGCGCATTCGGAAACATCCGGATGCGATAACAGTGCTGCCTCGACCTCGGGTCCGGCGATGTTGTAGCCGGCGCTGACGATCATGTCGTCGGAGCGCGCGGCGAAATGGAAGAAGCCGTCCTCGTCCTGCGTGAAGGTATCGCCGGTGAGGTTCCAGCCGTCGCGCACGTATTCCTTCTGCCTGTCATCGGCCATGTAGCGGCAGCCGGTCGGGCCGCGCACCGCCAGCCTGCCGGTCGTGCCGCGCGGCACCTCGCGCATCTCGTCATCGACGACGCGCGCCTCGTAGCCGCCCACCGGCTTGCCGGTCGACGCAGGCCTCATGTCATCGAAGCGGTTGGAGATGAAGATGTGCAGCATTTCGGTGGCGCCGATGCCGTCGAGGATCGGCTTGCCGGTCTTTTTCGTCCACTCTTCGAAAACCGGAGCGGGCAAGGTTTCGCCGGCCGAAACGGCAACGCGCAGCGACGACAAATCGGCTCCTTCATCCATGGCCTTCAGCATAGCGCGGTAGGCGGTCGGCGCGGTGAAGGAGATCGTCGCTTTGTAGGTCTCGATGATGTGGATCATGTTGGGTGGCGTCGCCTGCTCCAGAAGCGTCGCCGCCGCACCGAAGCGCAGCGGAAAGATACAGAGCCCGCCAAGGCCGAAGGTGAAGGCCAGCGGCGGCGAGCCGACGAAGATGTCGTCCGGCGTCACCTCCAGGATTTCGCGAGCATAGGCGTCGGCGATGATCAGCAGGTCGCGGTGGAAATGCATCGTCGCCTTCGGAACGCCTGTCGTGCCCGAGGTGAAGCCGAGCAGCGCGACATCGTCGCGGCCGGTGTCAACTGCGGTGAACGTTACCGGCTTGTCGAGAGCGGCACGATCGAGTTCAGCATCATGGTTGGCGGTGCCGTCGAAACCGATGACCTGCTTGAGGAATGCGCTGTCCTTGGCGCACACGGTCATCTCGTCCATCAGCCTGGTGTCGCAGAGCGCGACGGTGATCTCGGCCTTGTCGACGATCTTGGCGAGTTCGCCGGCGCGCAGCATCGGCATGGTGTTGACGACCACGGCACCGACCTTGGTGGCGGCCAGCCAGCAGGCGACCATGGCGGGGTTGTTGGCCGAGCGGATCAGCACCCGGTTGCCCGGCTTGACTCCGTAATTCTCGACCAGCGCGTGGGCCAGCCTGTTCGTCCAGTCGGACAGTTCCTTGTAGGTGCGGCGGCGGCCATTGCCGATGAGGGCGGTGTGGTCGCCGAGACCTTTTTCGACCAGCCTGTCGGTCAGTTCGACACCGGCGTTGAGGCGTTCGGGATAGTCGAAGCCGTCGAGCAGGATTTCAGGCCATTGCTCCGGCGGCGGCAGGTGATCGCGCGTGAACGTGTCGATATGCGCCGAAGGCCCAAGCATGTCGCCGCTCTCCCGTCTGCTGCCTGGCCAGTGCGCGACGCGCCTTGGCTGGATGTGGTGGATCCTAAGGTCCTGCTCTGAGGAGGCTTCGTGCTGACCATCGCGCCTGCTCGGAGATGCGCCCAGAAAGGGTGAACATCTGCAGGTTCGGGCAGCACAGCAGACCTCCCATTGTCGGCTGTTCGTTGGGGCAGGATCGCACCAGTCGAAATTTGTTTCAAGCCTAAAATGTTTTTGCCCTGGTGCATTGACGCATGGCGTGGCGGGGGCCATTGCTAGCAAGTAGCGATGCCGTCTTGGGGAAGGGCGCAGATGTTCGAACGTCACATCGTCGATTGGGATGATGCCTATGCCAACGGCGCCAACATCGCGGGCAGTGATCGCTGGCCGTCTGCATGGGCGGAGCCAGCGCAAGCATTCCGCGATGCGCTGTCGGCGCAGGGCCGGGCGCGGCTCGACATCGCCTATGGCGACGGACCGCGCAATCGGCTCGATCTTTTCCTTCCCAGGGCCGCGCCCAAAGGGCTGGTAGTGATTATCCATGGCGGTTACTGGCTGGAGACCGACAAGAGCTTGTGGTCGCACCTCGCCAATGGCGCGGTCGGCAGTGGCTTCGCCGTGGCGATGCCCTCCTACACGCTGTGCCCGAACATACGCATCGCCGGCATCGTCAGCGAGATTGGGGCGGCGATCGGCGAGGCGGCGGCAATGGTCGACGGACCGCTGATGCTGACCGGACATTCGGCCGGCGGCCATCTCGCCACCCGGATGGTGACGACAACCACGCCGCTGGCTGCCGATGTGGCGCGGCGCATACGCCACGTCATTTCGATTTCAGGCTTGCATGACCTGCGTCCGATCATGCGCACCGGGATGAACAAGGAACTGGAAATCGACGAAGAGGAGGCGCTGGCTGAAAGCCCGGCGCTGCTGCGGCCCATGGATGGTGCCCGCATCACCTGTTGGGCCGGTGGCGGCGAGCGCGCCGAATTCCTGCGCCAGAATGCGCTGCTTGCCAACATCTGGACCGGCCTCGGCGCCACCACCAGCGTCGTGGTCGAGCCCGACCGGCATCATTACAGCATTGTCGACGGCCTTGCCGATTCGGCGCATCCGCTGACGCAGAGCTTGATCTCGAACTAGAGCCGGGATCACTTTCTCGTCTGTTATGAATGGCTTGTCTGGGATTCCTCAGCGCAGCATCAAAACGCTGCAAGCCTCGCCAGTAGCCGCTGCAGGGGCAAACGGCGCCCGCACGATCAGCCCGTTGGCGTCGGCCAGCATTCTCAGCATCGAGGAATCCTGGATGCCGAAT
Source organism: Mesorhizobium sp. M0011 (assembly GCF_040324155.1). NCBI lineage: Bacteria > Pseudomonadati > Pseudomonadota > Alphaproteobacteria > Hyphomicrobiales > Phyllobacteriaceae > Mesorhizobium > Mesorhizobium sp. M0011. The sequence continues at coordinate 35,840 of NZ_JAMYVQ010000026.1, forward strand.
GGCGTCGCCACCAGCGCGCCGTCGTCTTCCCTGACCACGGCTCGGACATAGTCCTGGCGCAAATCATTGGCCGGCATTGCGGCGCCCAATCGCGCCGGACGTATATCCTGGCGATAATCGCGGCCGCCGAGCCGCGCCAGCAGCGGCTTCAGGAACAGTTGCGAGCAGACAAGGCTTGCCACCGGGTTGCCAGGCAGGCCGATGCACCTGATGTCGCCGAGGCGGCCGAACATCAGCGGCTTGCCGGGGCGCATGGCGATCTTCCAGAAGCCGAGCGTCATGCCTTCGCCGGTCAGCACGTCGTGGATCAGGTCGTGATCGCCGACCGAGGCGCCACCAAGCGTCACGATGACATCCGCACCGGCCGCGACCGCTTGTCTGATCAGGGCAGCGATAGCCTCTTTGCGATCGGCGGCAATGCCGAGATCGAGCGCGCGGGCGCCGACCGAGTGTGCGGTGGCAGCGACGCCATAGGCATTGGACGAGATGATCTGGTCCGGGCCGAGATCACTGCCCGGCGGCAGCAATTCGTCGCCGGTGGCGATAATGGCGACCAGCGGCCGTTTCACCACGCTGACCCGGGGATGGTTGGCCGATGCAGCCAGCGACAGTGCCGCCGGGTCGAGCAAGCGGCCTTTCTCCAGCAGCATGTCGCCTGTTGAAAAATCGAGGCCGATGCGGCGGATATTGCGCCATTGCGCTGTCGGCTCGATCACTTCGATATCGCCGCCGCCGAGGTCGCGGACATTCTCCTGGATGACGATGGTGTCGGCGCCTTCGGGCAGCGGCGCGCCGGTGAAGATGCGCACGGCCTGCGTCTGGCCGACCGTGCCGTCGAAGCCACGTCCAGCCGGCGCTATGCCGATCACCGACAGCCTGGATGGGACCGACGTGACGTCGGCGGCGCGCGCCGCATAGCCGTCCATGGCGGAAGCATTGAAAGGCGGCTGGGTGCGAAGAGCAACGACCGGTTCCGCCAGAACACGATCCACCGCCTCGAACAGAGGAACGCTTTCGCCGGCTAGAGGTGCCGCACCATCGAGCAGGCGTTCAAGCGCCTCCGCGATAGGAACCAGCGCCATCAGGCGCTCGCCTTGTAGTCACCCGACTTGCCACCCGTCTTTTCGACCAGGCGGATGCCGGTGATGACCATGGCGCGGTCGACTGCTTTCGCCATGTCGTAGATGGTCAGGCAGGCTACCGAAGCGGCGGTCAGCGCTTCCATCTCGACACCCGTCTTGCCGGTGACGCGCGCCAGCGCGGTGACCTTCAGGCCCGGCAAAGCATGGTCGGGCTCGATGTCGACGGAAACCTTGGTCAAAAGCAGCGGGTGGCAGAGCGGGATTAGTTCATGCGTCTTCTTCGCCGCCATGATACCAGCGATGCGCGCGGTGCCGAGCACATCGCCCTTCTTGGCGTTGCCGGCGAGGATCATCTTCAGCGTCTCGGGCTGCATCGCGACAAAGCCTTCGGCGATCGCCGTGCGCGTTGTTTCTTCCTTGTCGCCGACATCGACCATGTTGGCCTCGCCCTGCGCGCCGAGATGGGTAAGGCCTGATACCATCGTCAGATAGCCTCGGCCAAAGCCTTGCCTGTCAGAAGCAGGCGCGTCGCCGCGGTGACGTCCTGTTGCCGCATCAGGCTCTCGCCGACAAGAAAAGTGCCGATGTCGCTCTTTTGCAGCCTGAGGCAGTCGTCATGCGAGAAAATACCGCTCTCGCTGACCAGCAAGCGGTCGGCCGGCACCATTGTCGCCAGCCGCATGGAAGTGTCGAGGCTGGTCTCGAATGTACGCAGATTGCGGTTGTTGATGCCGATCAGTCGCGACGACAATTTTAGCGCGCGCTGCGTCTCGGTCTCGTCATGCACTTCGACCAGTGCATCCATGCCGAGTTCGAACGCCGTCGCCTCGAGTTCGCTCGCCAGGGCGTCGTCGACGCTGGCCATGATGATCAGGATGGCATCCGCGCCCCAGGCGCGGGCTTCGTAGACCTGATACGGATCGAACAGGAAATCCTTGCGCAGCGCCGGCAGCGCGACGGCGGCTCGCGCCCGGGTGAGAAATTCAGGCGCACCTTGGAAGGACGGTGCATCGGTCAGCACCGAAAGACAGGCAGCACCACCCTTGGCATAGGCCTGCGCCAGAGCCGGTGGATCGAAATCGGCACGGATCAGACCCTTGGAGGGGCTCGCTTTCTTGATCTCGGCGATCAGCGCGAAGGCGCCGGATTTGCGCTTCGCTTCCAGTGCGGCAAGAAAACCGCGCGGTGCGTCGGCATCTTTTGCCCGGACCTTGATTTCGGCCAACGGCACGCGTGCCTTTGCCGCCGCGATCTCGTCGCGCTTGTAGGCCTCGATCTTGCGAAGAATGTCAGACACGCTCTATCCGTTATCCGTTCGAAATCTCGACCAGCCTGTCGAGCACTTGCAGGGCACGGCCGCTATCGATGGCTTGCGCCGCCGCCGCGATGCCGTCGCCAAGCGTCGTCGCCTTGCCGGCCACAACCAGTCCGGCACCGGCGTTCATCAGCACGGTGTCGCGATAGGCGCCGGCGCCGCCGCCCAGCATATCGCGCAAGGCCTTGGCGTTGTAGTCCGCATCGCCGCCGCGCAACTCATCCTTGCTATGGCGCGCCAGCCCAACCGCTTCAGGGGTCAGCGTGAAGCTGCGGATTTCGCCGCCGATCAGTTCGGCGACCTGCGTCTCGCCGGTGGTGGTGATCTCGTCATAGCCGTCGCCATGGGCGACCCAGACATGCTCGGCACCCAGCGCCTTCAGTGTCTCGGCAACCGGCAGGATCCATTCCGGCAGGAACACACCGACCAGCTGCCGCTTGACGCCGGCCGGATTGGAGAGCGGCCCGAGCAGGTTGAATATGGTGCGGGTGCCGAGTTCGACGCGGGTCGGGCCGACATGCTTCATCGCAGGATGATGCGCGGGCGCGAACATGAAGCCAACGCCTGCCTCGTGGATGCAACGGCTAATGAAATCGGGCGAGATGTCGATCTTGACCCCGAGCGCCACCAGCACATCGGCTGCCCCTGTCAGCGACGACAGGCCGCGATTGCCGTGTTTGGCAACCGGCACGCCGCTGCCGGCAACGACGAAGGCCGATGCCGTCGAAATGTTGACGCTGTGAGAATTGTCGCCGCCGGTACCGACGATGTCGACGGCATCGGTGGGCGCGTCGACGTGCAGCATCTTGGCCCGCATGGTTGCGACGGCGCCGCAAATCTCGCTCACCGTCTCGCCGCGCACGCGCAGCGCCATCAGGAAGCCGCCGATCTGGCCGGGGGTCGCATCACCCGACATGATGATGTCGAAAGCCTCGCGCGCTTCCTCAAAGGAAAGCGCGCTACCGGTCGCGATCTTGGCGATATGGGTTTTCAGCGCGCTCATCTTGTCGAGGCTTGGGCGACGGCGGCCTGGTCGATGCGAACGTCGTACTGTGTCTGCAACTGTGCCACCAATTGGTCGAGCAGATCATCCGACATGCCGGAGGTGAAGGATTTCTGTGCGTCATCCGGCACCGAGCTGGCATCGGCTCCGGCGGGCTCGAACACTTCGGCGACCTTGTACAGGATCTGCCCGTCGCCGGTGGGCGAGGGGATCAGGCCGGTGCCGCCTTCGCCAACGCCGAACATCGCTGCCGCACCCTCCTTACCGAAGTCGACGTCGTCAGCCTCACGCTTGACACCGCGCTTGGTCTGCTTTTCGAGCTTCAGTTCGCTGGCGATGACATCGAGCGTTGCGCCGGCCTTGAGCCGCTTTTCCAGCTCGTCAGCCTTGGCGGCCAGCCGCTTGCTTATTTCCGCCGCGGTCCAGTCGGTGACGGCTTTCTGACGAACCTCATCCAGCGTGCGGTCGCGAGCCGGCGTGATGGACGCCACCTCATAGAAGACGAAGCCGTTGTCGGCTGTGGTCAAGGCATCGTTTTCCGTGTTGGGTTCGGCGTCGAAGACCGCTTTGATCAGCTCCGGCGATTGCGGCAGGTCCTTGACGATGCTTGCATCTGGCCGCAGCCCACTGCGATCGATGGCGTCGATGGTGACGATCTTCAGCTTCAGCTTGGCCGCGGCCTCTGCCAGCGAACTGCCGGCGGCGCGGGTGTCATCGTAATTGTCGCGCACGTCCAGAAGGATGCGGCTTGCCTCGCCCAGCGCCAGATCCTTGCGGATCTGATCGGACACCTCGGCCAGTGGCTTCACCACCTCGGGCTTGATCTCGGTGACGCGCAGCAGCACCGGACCGAAGGCGCCTTGCACGACCTGGCTGACTTCATTGGCATTGAGCGAAAAGGCCGCGTCGGCGACCGCCTTGTCGGCGATCTTGTCCTTGGCAAGCGTGCCGAGCAGCGTGTCTGCCGGCGTCTTGCCTTCCGCCGTGACCAGCTTGTCGAAAGTAGCGCCGGCCTTGAGCGAATCGAGTGCGGCCTTGGCCGCATCCGGCGTCTTGAACACGAGCTGCTCGACGGTGCGCAGTTCCGGCGTGGTGTAACGCGCCTTGTTCTTGTTGTAGTCGTCGCTGACCTGGCTGTCGGTGACGGCGGTCGTGTCCATGATGTCGACGGGTTCAAGGCGGACATAGGAGAATTTGCGGTATTCGGGTGCCGCATATGTCTTCTTGTTGGCTTCGAAATAGGCCAAGAGCACGCTATCGGACGGTGCCGCGATCGGTTCGACCAGTGCCTTGGGCAGCGTCAAATAGTCGATGGTGCGGTCCTCGCCGCGATAGAGCGCAACCGCCTTGAAGAAAGTGTCCGGAGCCTTGAGGCCATCCGAGACAGCCTCGACGATCTGCTGGCGCACCGCCACCTGAGCACGGTTCTTCAGATAGTCCTCGGGCCGCATGCCAATCTGCTGCAGCATGTATTCGAATGTTCTGCGGTCGAACTGGCCGCCCGGGCCCTTGAATGCCGGGTCTTCGCGCGTCAACTCGGCCAACCGGTCCTTGGAAAGTCCGAGGCCCAGCTTGCGGGCCTGCTCGTCGAGAACGGCGCCCGAGACGAGTTGCGCCAGCACCTGGTTGTCGACACCGAGTGCCTTTGCCTGTTCGTGGCTGAGACGCTGGCCGAACTGCTGCGACATGACAGCGAGTTGGCGATCATAGGCGAGACGGTATTCGTTGATCGACACTTTGGTGCCGCCGGCGGCAATGACCGAATCATGGCCGGCCAAACCGCCCATCAGCCGTCCGGAAACGCCCCAGACCAAAAAGCTGAGCACCAGCAGCACCAACAGCCCTTTCGCGACCCAGGTGCCTGCCGCGCTTCTCAATATACCAAGCATTTTTACTTCCGATTTATGCGCATTTTCGCATGCGCCGAGTCTGAAACAAGCGCAATAGCGCCCTTCCGGCCCACTGTCGATTGCTTTGTGGCCTGATTTTGGTAGTGAGGTCCAGAGCCCCGATATCATCCGGAGAAGCAAACCCATGACGCCAGGAATTCGCCCGCTCGTCGCCGGTAACTGGAAAATGAACGGCACCAGCGCCTCCCTCAACGAGCTCCGGATGATCGGCAACGGCTTCATGAGCGGACTTGATGCGGAGACCGAAGCGTTGGTTTGCGTTCCCGCGACCCTGCTTGCCCACGCCGCGGAGATCCTGTCACGCACGCCGGTGCATGCCGGCGGTGAGGATTGCCATACCAAGGAGAGCGGCGCCTACACCGGCTGCATCTCGGCGGAAATGCTCAGGGATGCCGGTGCGAGCCATGTCATCGTCGGCCATTCCGAATGCCGCGAGCAACGCGGCGAGGATGACGCCACTGTCCAGGCCAAGGCATCCGCCGCATGGCGTGCCGGGCTTGTTGCCATCATTTGCGTCGGCGAAACGCATGAACAGCGTGAAGCGGGCGCCACGCTGGATGTGCTGTCGCGGCAGGTCGATGGTTCGGTCCCGCCAAGCGCCACCCCGTCCAACACCATCATTGCCTATGAGCCGGTATGGGCGATCGGCACCGGCCTGACGCCGACAGCCGGCGATGTGGCGGCAGCACATGCACATATCCGCGAAAAGCTGTCGGAAAAGCTCGGCGGCGTCGCGGCGAAGATGCGCATTCTCTATGGCGGCTCGGTCAAGCCTTCCAACGCGGTCGAATTGCTCGGCGTCAGGAATGTCGACGGGGCGCTGGTCGGCGGCGCCAGCCTGAAAGCGGCGGATTTCCTAGCTATTGCCGAGGCCTATCGCAATATTGCTTGAAGACATTCGCCACGCCGGACAGGGCTTCCGGTGCCTGAAATCGTTGCAAAGGACGGGTTGCTTCCCATATTCCGGCCACGGGCTTGGAAATGCCGTCAAAGCATTGTATTGAGCCGCCTCCAATTCACCGGTCGTGTCCGCGGCCGGGCAAGGCCTTGCCAGGATAAACTATGGAAACCGTACTGATCGTCATCCATCTCATGGTTGTGCTCGCCCTTGTCGGCGTGGTGCTGCTGCAGCGCTCCGAAGGCGGCGGCCTCGGCATCGGTGGCGGCTCCGGCTTCATGACCGCGCGTGGCGCTGCCAATGCGCTGACGCGTGCGACGGCGATCCTGGCGGCCGCCTTCTTCGCCACCTCCTTGACCCTGTCGATCGTCGCCCGCTACGGCGAGAAGCCGATCGACATCCTCGACCGCGTGCCGGCGACATCGGACGGTGCAGGCAAAGGCGTGCTCAACCAGTTACCCGGCACGACCACCCCGGCGCCCGCCGGCACCACCACGCCGACGCCGCCGTCAGGCAACGATGCCGCGGCTCCGGCGACCGCGCCGGCCACGGCGCCTGCCGCCGGTTCGACGCCGCCGGCAACCAATGGCGCCGCTCCCGCCGCGCCGGCGGCCCCGCGGGTTCCAAACCAGTAGTCTTCGGCGGCTGAAGCCGCGATCTGTGCTCGTTTGAACACAGTCGCGGCAAATGCAGCGAGATCACAAAGATTCGACTGGGTGAGGTACGACCTCACGCTTGAGGCCCCCGCGCTTATTCGACTATAGATTGCGCGCGGCACTTCCGGCGCCCTTGGGGGGCGCTGGGCGACGCCGTGGGCAACAAGCATAGAACGATCGGATCTTCGCCATGCAGCTTCGCAGCTTCATTTTCCTGGGACTTTGTGCCGCAATCGGCATCAGTTCCCCCGCTTTCGCTGGCGTTCCAGCCAATATGGCCGCACAGCCTTCGGTTGAAACAACCTCCGCCATCAACGTCGCCGTCAAAAGTGACGCGTCGCAATTGAAGCTTCTCAAGAAGAAGAAAAACCCGACGCCCGACGACCTCGCCCAGATCAAGAAGATCGAGGCCAAGATCGTTGCCGACAAGGAGGCCGCCAAAGCCAAGGCGCTCGAAGCCAGGAAACTGGCGATGCGCGAGGCGGCCAAGGCCAAGGCCGACGCTGAACGGCAGGCGTTCCTTGCCAAGAAGGGCAAGAGCGCGCCGGCAACCGAGGTGGCCGATGCCAAGCCGGCCAAGAAGCAGGTTGCCAAGATCATCGAGCCTATCGAACCGATCGCGCCGATCCAGTCGGCAGAGCCGCTTCCGGCAGAGGCGATGAACGTCGCCTTGACCGGCAACAATGGCGAGCTGCGCAGCGAGGTCATCGGCCAGAAGCAGCCGAGCAGCGGTGGTCTGTTCGCCGGTCTCTTCGGCGGCACCTCGTCCGGGTCTTCGATAAGCTATCTCCCTGAGACACGGGCTCTCGACCAGGTGCTCGCCAAGAGGGAAGCCAAGAAGCAGTTCAAGGTGAAGCCGGAATTCGTGCCGCAGGACGTGGAATTCAGCGGTTACGATGCGGGCACCATCGTCATCGACACCAGCGCGCGGCGCCTCTACCTCGTCGAATCGTCCTCCACCGCCCGCCGCTACGCCATTGCGGTCGGCCGCGAGGGTCTGCAGTACAAGGGTACGGTTGCGGTCGGCGACAAGCAGGAATGGCCGCGCTGGATCCCGACGCTGGACATGCAGAAGCGTGAGCCGAAGCATTATGGCCAGTACAAGGACGGCATGCCCGGCGGTGGCCAGAACCCGCTCGGCGCCCGCGCCATCTACCTCTATGACGGCAAGAAGGACACGCATCTGCGTATCCACGGCACAATCGCGCCGCAGTCGATCGGAACCAGCGCCTCGAATGGCTGCTTCCGCATGATCAACGAGCACGTCATGGACCTCTACAGCCGCGTCAGGGTTGGCACCAAGGTCGTTATCATCTGACGTTTTCGTCATCCTGCCGAAAGGGCCGGCTCAGCCGGCCCTTTTGTTTTGCCCTGTTCACGATCCGAGCGCCTTCTTGGGAAAAAACCTTCGCGGTGGTTTTTTCTCTGGCGGAATCAATCCGGCCGCGTTAAGCGATGACTCCCATGGCGCGATATGTATTCATCACAGGCGGCGTGGTTTCCTCACTTGGAAAAGGCATAGCCGCAGCGGCCCTTGGGGCTCTCCTGCAGGCGCGAGGCTATCGCGCACGCATCAAAAAACTCGACCCCTACCTCAATGTCGATCCGGGCACGATGTCGCCGTACCAGCATGGCGAGGTTTTCGTCACTGATGATGGCGCGGAAACCGATCTCGATCTTGGCCATTACGAGCGCTTCACCGGCCGCTCCGCCAATCAGCAGGACAACATCACCACCGGCCGCATCTACAAGAACATCATCGAGCGTGAGCGGCGCGGCGATTATCTCGGCGCAACCGTGCAGGTCATTCCGCACGTCACCGACGAGATCAAGAATTTCGTCCTCAACGGCAATGACGACTATGATTTCGTGCTTTGCGAGATCGGCGGCACGGTCGGCGACATCGAGGCGATGCCGTTCCTGGAAGCGATACGCCAGCTCGGCAACGACCTGCCGCGCAACAACGCCGTCTACGTGCATCTGACGCTGATGCCCTACATCCCGACGGCCGGCGAGCTGAAGACCAAGCCGACCCAGCATTCGGTCAAGGAACTGCGCGGCATCGGCATCGCGCCCGACATCCTGCTGGTCCGCGCCGATCGCGCCATTCCCAAGGAAGAGCGCAGAAAACTGTCGCTGTTTTGCAATGTGCGCGAAAGTGCCGTGATCCAGGCGCTCGACGTGCCGCATATCTACGATGTGCCGATGGCATACCATAGGGAAGGGCTCGATTCGGAAGTGCTGGCCGCCTTCGGCATCGATCCGGCGCCGAAGCCGCGCATGGAGCCCTGGCAGGCGGTGTCCAACCGCATCCACAATCCGGAAGGCGAGGTCACCATCGCCGTGGTCGGCAAATATACCGGCCTCAAGGATGCCTACAAATCGCTGATCGAGGCGCTGTCGCATGGCGGCCTGGCCAACCACGTCAAGGTCAAGCTCGACTGGATCGAATCGGAGATCTTCGAAAAGGAGGATCCGACGCCATGGCTGGAAAAGGTGCATGGCATCCTGGTTCCCGGCGGCTTTGGCGAGCGCGGTGCCGAAGGCAAGATACTGGCGGCGAAGTTCGCGCGCGAGCGCAAGGTGCCGTATTTCGGCATCTGCTTCGGCATGCAGATGGCCTGCATCGAGGCGGCGCGGTCGCTGGCCGGCGTCGAACATGCGTCTTCGACCGAGTTTGGTCCGACCGAGGAACCGGTCGTCGGCCTGATGACCGAATGGCTGAAAGGCAACATGCTGGAGAAGCGCCGGGAAACCGGCGATCTCGGCGGCACGATGCGGCTCGGCGCCTATCAGGCCGAACTCGCCAAGGGCTCCAAGATCGCCGAGATTTACGGCGACACACAGATTTTCGAGCGCCATCGCCACCGCTACGAGGTCAATATCGACTACAAGGAGCGACTCGAGGATTGCGGCCTGGTATTCGCCGGCATGTCGCCCGACGGCGTGCTGCCGGAGACGGTCGAGTATCCAGACCACCCCTGGTTCATCGGCGTGCAATATCATCCGGAACTGAAAAGCCGGCCGCTCGACCCGCATCCGCTGTTCGCCAGTTTCATCGAGGCGGCGGTGGAGCAGAGCCGGTTGGTGTAGCGATTAGGTCGGGCGGCAATGCAGACCTATGTCGCGCTGCTTTACAGCATCATCCTGGGCGAGGGCCGCCGGGTCGTCATGGCCGACCTCAAGGCCATGGCCGAAGAGCTCGGGCTGAACAACCCGCGCACGCTGGTGGCGACGGGCAATCTGGTCTTCGAGGCACCGGCAACTGATATCGCCGACCTGGAACAGCGGCTGGAAGCAGCCTTCGAAAAAACCTTCGGCCGCCATGTCGATATCATCGTGCGCGGTGCCGAGGACTGGCTGAAGCTTGCCGCCGGCAATCCGTTTCCAGATGAATCGAATGCGACCGCGGATCAGGTGGCGGTGCGCGTGATGCGCCGGCCGGTGCCGGACGAAGCCGTCACGGCGCTCGGCTCCTATGTCGGCAAAGACGAAAAGATGCACGCCGTCGCTGGCAATATCTGGATTGTCTTCTCGCGCGCCGCACCCAGTTCACGGCTTCTGACCGCAGCGAGCCACAAGCGTCTGGGCGTCGGTACCTCACGCAACTGGAACACGGTGCGAAAACTGGCCGAGATGGTGGGCAGTAGGCAGTAGGGAAGCAGTTCTCTACTCCCTCACACCTACTGCCTACTGCCTCATTTTCAAGCCTTTGCCGTCTTCGCTCCGGCGCCAAGGGCGGCGGTGCGCAGCACGTAGTAGATGATGCCGGCAATCGCCACGCCGAAGAACCAGCCATAGACGCCCCACCAGGACGGCAGCCAGTTGGTGAAGTTCGGCAGGATCGACGAGAAGATGGCGCCGATGCCGGCGGCGATGAAGGCGTTGACGTGCCAGCCGCCCTGGAAACGGAACTCGCCGTCCTCGCGATAAAGCGCCTCGACGTCGACCTCGCCTTTGCGGATCAGATAGTAGTCGACCATCATCACCCCGAAGATCGGCCCCATCGTCGCGCCGATGATGTTGACGAAGGAAGCGGCACTGCCTTCCCATGGCGCGAAGGGATAGAGCAGCAGGGCAATGACGGCCGCGATATAGCCGCCCTTCTTGAAGTCGATCTGCCTGGGGAAGACGTTGGAGAAGTCGAAGGCCGGCGAGACGAAATTGGCGACCACGTTGATGCCCAGGGTCGCAACCGCAAAGGTCAGGGCCGCGAGCGCCGCCAGGAACCAGCTGTCGAATTTCGCCGAGATCTGGTCGGGATGCAGCAGCACTTCGCCATAGACGTCAAAGGCGGCAATGGTGGTGACGCCGGCGACCAGCGAGAACAGGATGAGGTTGATCGGCAGACCCCAGATGTTGCCCTTGCGCAGCGATGCCTTGTCCGGCGCGTAACGGGCGAAATCGCAGAAGTTGAGATAGAGCGCCGAGAAATAGGTGACCCAGATTGCTGCCACCGCAAACAGCGAAGTCCACGAGCCGGGCGTGCCGGGCACGCCCGCGTCCTTCGTCTTGTCCAGCAACACGTCCATCGGGATGTCGCTGGTGAAGGCAAATCTCCCGGATTTGACGCAGAGATAGATCGCCAGGATCAGCATCATCACCCACACCGCGGGGCCGGCCCAGTCCTGGAAGCGGCGCACGGTTTCCATACCGTTCTGGATGATCAGCAGTTGCAGCGCCCAGATAACCACGAAGCAGATCACCTCCAGGCCGGTATGGCCGAGGAAATGCGTGCTGGCGTTGAAATCGGCGAACCATTGCGTGCGGATCAACAGCGCCACGATAGCGCCGGAGGCGGCAGCCGTCTGCGCGCCGTACCAGAAGCAGGCGACGATGGCGCGCACCAGTGCCGGTATGTTGGCGCCCCAGATGCCGAAAGAGGCGCGGGCAAGCACGGGGTAGGGCACGCCCGTCTTCACGCCGGCATAGCCGACCATGTTCATCAGCGCATAGATGATCAGCGATCCGATGCCTATGGCGATGATGAAATTGACAAAGCCGCCGCAGAACAGGAACAGACTGGCGGCGAGATAGTAGCCCCAGAGGCTGTGAACGTCCGACGTCCAGACGTTGAAGATCGAGAATGGTCCCCAGTTTCGAACTTTGGCTGGAGCCAGATCCTCGTTATAGAGATCAGGTGAAGCACCCTGTATTGTCATTGCGATGGTCCCCTTTTGCAGCACGCGCCCTCACGCGTTGGCCGCGTGCAGGTTAAGCCTGCCGCAGGGGAACCGACAAGCAACCTATTTGCCGGCTTTGGCCTTAAAGATATTCAATGAGAACTGCGATTATCGATGCACGGCGATGGTGGGTCATCGCTGAGCCCGGCACGGATGATTCGAAGTTCGACGCCGGGATTCCAATCTGAAGCGGTAGGGCCATCTAAGCGATGGCCATAAGCTGCTTGTGATCCGCGACTTCGGCGAGCAGCCAATCCTGAAACAGGCCGGTGCCTGGTTTGTTGCCGATGCTGCGACGCTGATGCAGGTAAATGCCGGCCGGATAGGTGTGGCGGGCACGGAACGGGGCGACCAGTTTGCCTTGCTGCAGAAAATCTTGCGCCATCATCGTGTCCGCGAGCGCTATTCCCGCGCCATTGATCGCTTCGCGCATGATCAAGGTGCAATCATCCAGTGTTGTGCTGGATTTTGGCGTCGTTTCCAGAACGCCTTCCTGCTCCAGCCAACGCTTCCATCTCATGGTTTCGCATTCATGGATCAGATGATGATTGACCAGATCGGCCGGCGATCGCAGCGGCACAGGCCCCTCCAAAAGCGAAGGCGCACAGACCGGCGTCAAAAGCAGCGGGATCAGCAGCGTCAAAGCCGGGCCGGCCTTGTAGACGAACTCGTCGACAATGGCCAAATCGAAGTTGGCGCGCTTGCCTGAAGTGGAAATCTCCAGATCCACCGACGGATGCAACCGGCGAAAGTTCGGCAACCGATCCGCCAGCCAAAGGTTCAGAACGGTGGGCACGCACAAGACCCGCACACGTTGGATCTTGCCGTGGCGCGACCCCTCGGAGAGGCTGACGTCATCGGTGGCGCGCCAGATGGCTTCGAACGCCTCCGAGAGGCTGCGCGCATAGTAGGAGCCCCTGATGGTTGGGGTTATCTGGCGAAAACCGCGTTCGAACAGGTCCTGGCCAAGATTTCGTTCAAGCGCGCGGATGTGGCGGCTGACAGCCGAGGGTGTCAGATGCAGTTCTTCCGCCGCGTCCTTGACGCTGCCGAGGCGAGCGGCGGCCTCGAAAGCGCGCATGCCATTGAGTGAGGGAAGGGCCATTGGCCGATCATGAATTGTCAGTTGAGTTTTTGTCAATCGACATGGGCAGAATTCGCGTTTGATCGCCTGCCCCGTTAGGGGATACCCAGAAGACAAGAGCAATTAAGTCGTCTCAAGAAAGCGACTGTTTGGGGACCGGCATTATACCACGAACGGCGGAGACCGGCTTGACCAGTCTCCACCGGGGCGAGCGAAGCGTTGCTCGCTACCGGCTGGTATTGCCGCAATTGGAGAGAGCGCCAGCCTATGCCTCAATCGCCAGCGCCGGTTTTCGAGACCGCGGACGAGATTTCCGCCGAAGCCTCTGTCGTCGTGATTTTGCAAACTGCCCACACGGGCTTTGGCCCGCGGGCAGTCGCCCTGGATGCCGAGATGAGCGGGATTCTCTCTCGCGCCTGCTCCGACCCGGCCGCCTTGGCCGAATCCGGCACCTGCATCGATCTTATTGCTCCTCAGGCCGTATCGACCAAGCGCGTGGTCGTCCTGGCCTTGGGCAAAGCTGAAACGGTAACCGCCCTGTCGTTGGCACGCGCCGGCGGTCTGCTTGCCGCGCATCTGGAGGGCAAGGGAGAATGCGCGGCCACGCTGGTCCTGGACCCCATCGCCGGCGTTGACCTGCCCGGAGCCGAAATCCTGGCGCGTGTCGCGCTCGGCATGCGGCTACGCCGCTATCGTTTCGACATGCGCAACCGGCGGCAAGGAGCAGGAGCGGATCGAACCTTGCGGGTGAAACTGGTCGGGGCCGGCGGCCCGCATCTGACCGCGGCGCTGGCGCGGATCAATGCCATCGCCGACGGCGTGGAATATGCACGCACCCTGGTCAACCTGCCGCCGAACCATCTCCATCCCGACAATTTCCACGATCATCTGGAGCCGCTGCGTGAAGCCGGCATCGACATCGAAATGCTCGATGCCGCGCAACTGAAGGAGCTCGGCATGAACGCGCTTCTTGCTGTTGGATCGGGCTCGGCGCGCCCGCCCCGGGTCGCTGTCCTGCGTTACCGGGGCAAGGGTGCGCCCGCTCAACCACTCGCTTTCGTCGGCAAGGGCGTCTGCTTCGATTCGGGAGGCCTCTGCATCAAGGGCGGAGCGCAAATGTTCGACATGAAAGCCGACATGGGCGGAGCGGCCGCTGTGGTCGGCCTGCTGATCGCGCTCGCCCGGCAAGGCAGCCCGGTACATGTTGTCGGTGTTCTCGGCATCGCCGAGAACATGCCATCCGGCACCGCGCTCAAACCGCGCGACATCATCACGACGGCGTCCGGACAGACCGTGGAAGTGTTCGACACGGATGCGGAAGGACGCCTGCTTCTGGCCGACTGCCTCCACTATGCAGCCACGCGCTTCAACCCTTCGGTGATCGTCGATCTGGCAACGCTGACCTATTCGGTGACGCGTGGCCTGGGCTCGATATTCGCCGGCCTGTTCAGCACCGACGATGCCATCGCGTCACAGATGATCGCGGCCGGAGAAACGGTCGGCGAACGGTTCTGGCGGCTGCCGCTCGACCGGGCCTATGATGAGGGCCTGCAATCGCCGTTCGCGGACCTCAGGCATCATGCCAAGGACATGGAGGACGGCGACGCTCCCTATGCCGCGGCCTTTCTGCGCCATTTCACGGAAGATCGCCCCTGGGTGCATCTCGACATCGCCAGCAAGGAACTGACCGACACCGATCGGCCTCTCGGCAGGCAAGGTGCCACGGCATTTGGCGTGCAGATGCTGGAAGAGTGGGTGCAGGTCAGCCGAAACATGAGTTAGGCCCCCGTCGTCACGGACAAATACAAGATGCCTTCAACCGCACTGGGAACTGGGATGTCATCTGAGATCATCGGCATGGAAGGACGGGGCGCTTTCGGTGCCTACGAGACCTGGTATCGGGTCAGTGGCGAACTCGGTGGCGAAAAGGCGCCGGTGGTGATCCTGCATGGCGGCCCGGGCGTCGCCCACAATTATGTCGATGCCTACAAGCTTCTTGCGCGAAGGGATCGCGCCGTCATTCATTACGACCAGTTGGGCTGCGGCAATTCCACCTTGCTGCCTGAGAAGGGCGCCGATTTCTGGACACCTGGGCTGTTCATCGACGAGCTTGAAAACCTGGTCGACCACCTCGGCATTCGGGCGGGCTTCCATGTGCTCGGCCAGAGCTGGGGCGGCATGCTGGGCGCCGAATATGCCGTGACGCGGCCGCAGGGTCTGAAATCGCTGACCATTGCCAACTCACCGGCGTCCATGAAGCTGTGGGTCGAAGAGGCCAACCGGTTGCGTGCGGATCTGCCCGCCGATGTGCAGGAGACTCTGACCTGGCACGAGCAGGCCGGTACGACGGACGATGCGGCGTACCAGGCGGCGACGATGGTGTTCTACGAGCGGCATGTCTGCCGGGTCGTGCCTTTCCCGCCCGAAGTCACGGAAAGTTTCGCCCAGGTCGTGCGCAATCCGACCGTCTATAATCTGATGAATGGGCCGAACGAGTTCCATGTCATCGGAACGCTGAAGAACTGGAGCATCGTTGAGCGCCTGCCGGCCATCGATGTTCCCACATTGATCATCTCCGGACGTCACGACGAGGCCACGCCCGCGACCGTGCAGCCCTACAAGGACGGCATCAAGGGGTCTCGCTGGGAGATATTCGAGCATTCCAGCCACATGCCGCATGTCGAAGAGCAAGATGCGTGCATGCGGGTGGTGGGAGACTTCCTGGACCACAACGATAACTGAAAAAAGGGGAATCAAGACATGAAGAAACTGCTTCTGGCGGCAACAGCCGCGGCATTGCTGGCCGGTACATGGCTGGCCCAGGCACAGGCCGAATATCTCAAGGAGCACCGGGGCGGCACCATCCGCCTGCTGGCCCGCTCCGCGGCCGGAACGCTCGATCCGCACATCAATTACACGGACCAGGGCTGGCAGATGTACCAGCCGATCTATGACGGCCTGGTGGCCTTCCGCAAGGCCGAGGGCATGGACGGCTTCACCATCGTTCCCGATCTGGCCGAGGCCCTGCCGCAGGTCAGCAATGACGGTAAGACCTTCACCTTCAAGCTGCGCAAGGGCATCAAGTTCTCCAGCGGCCAGGATCTTGGCGTGAAGGACGTCGTCGCTTCCTTCCAGCGCATCTTCAAGGTTTCCGGACCCACCTCCGGCACGTTCTATGCTGGCATCGTCGGCGCGGACAAATGCCTGGCCGACACCAAGAGCTGCACGCTGGAAGGCGGCGTTGTCGGCGACGAAGCGGCCGGCACCATCACCATCAACATCACCAAGCCGGATGCCGAGCTGCTCTACAAGCTTGCCTTGCCGCATGCCGTGGTCCTGCCGGCGGACACGCCCGCCGAAGACATGGGTTCCAAGCCCATTCCCAGCACCGGCGCGTACATGATCTCCGCCTTCGACCCCAATAAGGGCATGACGGTTTCCCGCAACCCCAATTTCAAGCAGTGGAGCGAAGAAGCCCAGCCGGACGGCTATCCGGATGTCGTCCAATATGATTTCGGCCTGTCCGAAGAGGCAGCCGTCACCGCGATCCAGAACGGCGAAGCGGACTGGATGTTCGACGCTCTGCCGAGCGACCGCCTCGGCGAACTCGGCAGCAAATCCATGGACCAGTTGCACATCTCGCCGCTTTCGGCGTGGTGGTACGCGCCGCTGAACAACCGTCTCGCGCCCTTCGACAATGAAAAAGCCCGCCAGGCCGTTGCCTATGCGATCGATCGCAACACGCTGGTCAAGCTGTTCGGCGGCAAGGTGCTGGCTTCGCCGGTCTGCCAGGTCCTGCCTCCGGACTTCCCCGGCCATGAAGACTATTGCCCCTTCACCAAGAATCCGGGCGCCAAATGGTCGGCTCCTGATCTCGACAAGGCAAAGCAGCTCGTCGAGGACTCCGGCACCAAGGGCCAGAAGGTGACGATCATCGTCGAGGACACCGCCATTTCGCGGTCCATCGGCGTCTATCTGCAGAGCGTGCTGACCAGCATCGGCTATGTCGCCGACGTCAAGCCGATCTCGTCGAACATCCAGTTCACCTACATCCAGAACACCAACAACAAGGTGCAGATGTCCGTCACCCAGTGGTACAAGGACTATCCTGCGGCCTCGGACTTCCTGAACATCCTGTTCAGCTGCGCCTCCTTCCGTGAAGGTTCGGACGCCTCGATCAACATCGCCGGCTTCTGCGACAAGGAAATCGACGCCAAGATGCAAAAGGCATTGGACCTCGGCGTCACCGATCAGAAAGCCGCCGACAAAATGTGGGCTGAAATCGACAGGCAGGTCACCGACAAGGCACCTGCCGTCGGCCTCTTCACGCCGAAGCGGCTCGACTTTGTCAGCAAACGTCTCGGCAATTTCAAGTTCAACCGGCAGTTCAACTGGATGATCACCCAATCCTGGGTACAGTAATGGCCTGGGTGCAGTAACGAACCGCGGAGAGGCACGCGCGTGTCGAACCAAGCTGTCACCATGCCGCGCAAGACGCGAGGGCCCTGGGCCGTCGCGTTTGCGAAGCTGGCAACGGACGGGGCTGCCATGGCGTCCCTGGCCGTGTTCCTCCTCATCGTCCTTGCCTGCCTCAGTGCGCCTCTTTATGCGAAATGGGCAGGCGTGGATCCCTTCGCCTCGACGCTCGACGCCGTCATCCAGATCGACGGTGCCGACGTTCCGGTGATGGAACAATCGACGGAAGGGCTGGGGCTTGGCTACACACCGCTCGGCCCGACCTGGCGGCTGGGCAATTATTTCCTCGGCGCCGACAGCCAGGGGCGCGATGTCATGGCCAGGATGCTCTATGGCGGGCTGAGCTCGTTGCTGATCTCCGGAGCAGCCACCATCTTCACCCTGATCCTGGGCACGGCGGCGGGATTGATCGCCGGCTATTTCGGCGGCGTCACCGACACGGTGCTATCGCGGTTCCTCGACATACTGTGGGCGTTCCCGATCTATCTGCTGGCGATTTCGCTCTCCATCGTCACCATCGCGCATGGCATCACGATCGGACCGATCCAGATCGAGTCCGGCAGTCTGTGGCTGCCTGTCATTATCATCGGCGTCGTCTACGTGCCCTATGTAGCCCGCCCAGTACGCGGGCAGGTTCTGGCACTGCGCAAAAGCGAGTTCGTGCTGGCCGCGATCAATCTGGGCGTGCCGGGATGGCGCATCCTGTGGCGCGACATCCTGCCCAACGTCACCACCACGCTCATCGTCTTCGTGCCGCTGATGATGGCGCTGAACATGCTTACGGAATCAGCCCTTTCCTTCCTTTCGATCGGCGTGCAGCCGCCGGCCGCGAGCTGGGGCACCATCATCCAGGACGGACAGGCGCTGCTTTACACCAGGCCATTGGTGGCGCTGGTGCCGGGGCTGGCGATCGCGGTTTCCGTCATGGCGCTCAATGTCTTTGGCGACGGCCTGCGCGACGCGCTCGACCCGCGCTCCAAGGTTCGGCTGGGGCGCGACTGATGATCTACGCAATCCTGCGCCGGTTCGGCCAGATGCTGTTCGTGATGTTCGGCATCTCGGTCATCGTCTTCCTGATTTTCTTCGCAACGCCGGGCGCCGACCCGGCGGCGCGCATCGCCGGCCGCAATGCATCGCCCGAAGTGCTGGAGGCGGTACGCCACAGCTTCGGCTTCGACCGGCCGCTCTACGTGCAATATGTGACGATGATGGAGAAGATCTTCGTCACCGGCGATCTGACCTCCTTCGTCAATCGTGGCTGGAAGGTGGTGCCGGCGGTCATGGATTCGATCCCGGTTACACTCTCGCTGGTATTCGGAGCGGCGATCCTGTGGGTGGTCGTCTCCATCATCATCGGCATCGCCGCCGCCGCCACGCGCGGCAGCTGGCTGGACAAGCTGCTGATGGCGCTGGGGCTGCTCGGTATTTCGATGCCGGTGTACTGGCTGGGCGAAGTGATGAACCTGATCACCCAGAGCCGCTACCACGACAGCTGGGCGTTCTCCTGGGTGCCACCGCTCGGCTACAAGAATTTCTCCGACGATCCGAAGGGCTGGTTTCTGACCCTGGTCATTCCCTGGATCACACTGTCCATTCTCTATATCGGCATTTACGGGCGCGTGCTGCGCGCGGCAATCATCGAATCGCTGCAGGAAGACTATATCCGCACGGCCCGGGCCAAGGGGCTGTCGGAAACCCGCATCCTGCTGCGCCATGCCTTGCGCACGTCGCTCATCGCCTTCGTCACTCTGTTCGGCCTGGATTTCGGCGCGCTGGTGGGAGGCTCGGCCTTGCTCACAGAGGTGGTGTTCGGGCTGCACGGCATCGGCAAGCTCACTTATGACGCTCTGCAGAATCTCGATCTGCCGATGATCATGGCGACGGTGATGTATGCGTCCATGTTCGTGGTTATCGCCAATGCGGTCGTCGATTTCGTCTACATCCTTCTCGATCCGCGCCTGAGGACATCATGATACTGTCGGTGCGCGACCTCAGAGTTTCCTTCCGCACAAATGATGGCCTGGTGCGGGCCATCGATGGCGTTTCCTTCGACCTCGAGGAGAGCGAGATCCTCGGTGTCGTCGGTGAGTCCGGTTCCGGCAAGACCGTGTCGCTGCTGGCCGTCATGGGTCTCATCACCGATCCCAACGCCACCATCGAAGGGTCGATCCGCTACAAGGGCCGCGAACTCGTGGGACTGCCCGCACGCGAACTCAGGCGGCTGCGCGGCAACGAGATCGCGATGATCTTCCAGGATCCGATGACCGCATTGACGCCTGTCTACACGATCGGCTGGCAGATCGCCGAACAGATCCGCGCGCATCGCAACATCAGCAAGTCCAAGGCGATGGAGCGCGTCGAGGAACTGCTGGCCGAGGTGAATTTTCCGAACCCGCACGAGGCGATGTCGCGCTACCCGCACCAACTGTCCGGAGGCATGCGTCAACGGGCGGTGATCGCAATGGCTTTGTCCTGCAATCCGGCGCTGCTGGTGGCTGACGAACCGACCACGGCGCTCGACGTCACCGTACAGGCCGGTATTCTCGATCTGGTGCGCAAGCTGCGCGCGACGCACAAGTCGGCGGTCGTCTTCATCACGCATGACATGGGCGTGGTCTCCGAACTCGCCGACCGGGTCATGGTCATGTATGCCGGCCGCGTGGTGGAGCGCGGCAGTCGCGCGGAGCTGTTTTCCGATCCGCGACACCCCTATACGCGCGCGCTGCTGGGTTCGATCCCGCCGCTGACCGGCGAAAAACCACGGCGCCTGCCGGCCATTCCCGGTTCGCCGCCATCATTGCTGCGACTGCCGCAGGGCTGTGCGTTCGGTCCGCGGTGTCCAGTTCACTACGAACCCTGCGAGGCCGGCAAGCCCGATCTCGGGAGCGGCACCCATGCCGCGGCATGCTTCAGGGTGGCACAGGCATGAGCGGACCGATGATCGACAAGAACCGCCCAATCCTCGAGACGCGTTCGCTGGGCAAGCGCTTTTCCATCGGCAGCCGCTTTTCTGCCGAGGGCAAGCGAACCGTCCATGCGGTCGACAATGTTTCCCTGACCGTGTGGCGCGGCGAGACGGTTGGGCTGGTCGGCGAATCCGGATGCGGCAAGTCCACGCTGGCGCGCTGTCTGGTGAGGCTCTACGACATATCGGACGGCGAGCTTCTGTTCGAAGGCAACGACATCACCTCGAAGTCGCTGTCTGAACTCAGGCCGCTGCGGCGGCGCCTGCAAATGGTTTTCCAGGATCCGTCGGCATCGCTCAATCCGCGCCGGCGCGTCGGCGACCTGGTGGCCGAGCCGCTGCGCATCCATGGCAGGCTCTCGTCGAGCGAGATCACCAAACGCGTGGCGGAACTGTTCGACCTTGTCGGCTTGCTGCCGGATCACGTCATGCGGTTTCCGCACGAATTTTCCGGCGGACAACGCCAGCGCGTCGGCATCGCGCGGGCTATTGCATTGAATCCGGACCTTGTGGTCCTGGACGAACCCGTCTCTGCGCTCGACGTGTCGGTGCAGGCGCAAATCGTCAACCTGCTCGCCGATCTGCAGGAGAAGCTCAACCTCACTTACATCTTCATCGCCCACGACCTGTCTGTGGTACGTCAGGTTTCAACCCGCATCGCGGTCATGTATCTCGGCTCGATCGTCGAAGAAGGGCCGGCGGAAGAAGTGTTTGCAGCACCAGCCCATCCCTATAGCCAGGCGCTGATCTCGGCGGTTCCCGTCGTGGAGACGACGCCCGGTGGGACGCGCAAGCGCATCATCCTCACCGGCGACGTACCGAGCCCGCTGAACCCTCCAACCGGCTGCCGTTTCCATCCCCGATGCCCGATCGCGGCGGAGCGCTGCCGTTCGGAGCGGCCGCAGTTACGGGAATACCGGCCCGGTCGCAAAGTCGCCTGCCACTTCCCCACGATGTAGGCGACACTCACCACCGCACGGGTGATCGCCTTCGCCTGACAGATTTCTAAAAAATTCCATTTTTGCCTGGAACCTACTGGCTATTGGCGCGTTTGGTGGGGTTCGATCGAGCGCATTGCGGTCGACCGGGAGGAAGCGATGGATCAATTGCATTTCTTTTCGCCCGTGCGGATTTCGCGCGGGCAGGGACACCCTTTGGAAGAAATCGATAGTGTTGCCGAAGCCATGATGTTCTTGCGGAAATGGCCGACGGGACGGCGCGGTCCGGTTTATCAGTGCGCGCTGAATTGTTGCTCGGCCGCCTTGTCGGGCCAGATGTCGGCCGAGGAAGCAAGGAAAGCGTTCACCGGCTTTGCCCGCATCACGCGTCTTCTCGATGACGACATGGCGTTGCCGGTGCCCGGCGAAAGCAAGGCAAGCGTACACGCGTTGCGGCGATAGGCTGTTGTCCTGACGGTCCCCACAAGGTCCCGCGCTGCAAGGCGCGGGACCTTGTGCCGCGCTCGGTTTGACGCATCGAAAGTTCGTCCTGCATGGCACACTTTCACAGCGGACGGTCGTTCATGCTTACTTCGGTCACGAGCTTGCGGCGAAGCGCCATGGTGTAGTCGTCTGGCCCCTTTGGCGTCATGACGAAGGCTTGGGAACCGCCAATCACCGATTTGGCAAAATAGGATGCCAGAGGTTCGCCGGGATTCTCATCCTCCGTCGGGATGGCGATGGCGTTGATCGTATATCCCTTGGCTATGGCGTTCGACCTGCTCGGCTGGACGGGAAGCCCGTCGTTGTTCTCGCCGTTGGAAGAGATATCGATGACTTTCTTGGCCGCCTTTCCCGGGAACCGGTCGAGCAGGAGACTGCCGATGTCGATAGCCGAGGAAACGGATGTTCCGCCACGCCCTCTGCGGATGAAGCCGGTATCGCCTTTCCTGCTGATCACCGCTGCCGCCGCTTTGGCATCTTCCAGTCCGCAGATGCTTGTCCAGGGCAGCACGACGCGTGCGTGTCCGGGGCTCGACCATTCAAAATAGGCAACGCCGATGCAGCCAACGTAATTCCGGCTGATAGCGGCGATGATCTCTGGCGAGGTGAGTGCCGCGGCATGTCCCTCGCGTTGCATATCGGCGATCTTTGGATCGATCGACGACGAGAAGTCGACCGCGAACACGATGGCGACGTCAACGTTCGCGGCATGGGCAGAGATCGCCCAAAACATCGAAGCTGCGACTATTCCTGTCACTCTCGAGATTGAACTGACCGGCGTCAGAATGCCCCAACCTTTCGTCCGTACCCGTTCACGAAAGGATAGGGGGGCGGCGTCCTGATGATATACACTGCCAAACATGTCATTCTCCATCTCGACATCCGGTCGTTTCAAAAAGCGAGCTCAACATGTGGAAATTTGGCGGGGCGCCTTGGCACCCACCCCGAACAGCAGCAGATCGGCCTTGGTCCACAAAAGATAACAGCCGAGCAAGGTCAGCGGCATGGCGAGTGCCGCGAAGGACCCGCCCGACCAGACCTCCGGCAGAGCTCGGCCGAGGGCGACGGTCGTCGCCAGCATTGCCGGCAACCGGCTGGCGAGCACCGCACTGCGGAACGGATCGGGCCAAGCGGCCGGCCACATCGGAATTGGCGTGCCGGGCCTGTGGAAGGTGCTGCCGAATTTGCCCAGGGCATGGAGCAGGCCAGAGGTCGCCGCAAGCAATGGATCGCCGAGCAGCAACAGGGCAATACCGAGTCCGATCGCACCCAGACCCGACAGGAAGTCGCCCAGACGGTTGAGGGTGGGATCGGGAGCATCCGGCCTTGCCCAGGCCCGGTGATAGGCCTCGCCGCCCCAGAAGAAGACCAGGGTGGTCAAGGTCAGCGCAACAGTGCCATGGCTGCCGGCGAAATATTCGATCACCGCCATGGTGACGCTGCTTCCCTCATGCAAGCCGACCGGCGCGGTAGCAATCTGGATCGCGAGACCGACAATGAGGCCGAGCGCGTTACCGCTGTTGTAATAGCCGCCCGGTCCCTTCATGCGGGCGCGAAGCGCCGAAACCAAATGTGCGATAGGAAGAAGGATCGTCCGCGCGTCCATCACTGCGCCCCCACGACAAGTCCTGCCGCCATCGGCAAGGCCACCGCCGCCTGGCTGATCGACGCCACTGGCCCCGTGTCGGGCGGCAGCCGGGGCCGGAATAGGTTTCGCATCACCGGCAAGGGTCATCACATTCCTCCACTGGACCTGAATTGTTGGGGTGACGATCGCCTGCCCAATTTGCGGCGGCAGCTGCAAAGGCAGGGGCCCCGTCGGAGGGTTGAACCGAAGCGGTTCGCAAGGACGTGCGTGCCTGCGGCGCTCGGTTCGACAGTGCCACGGACAGGATCGCACCCAGAATGATGGCGGCACCCAATGCGCTCGCGGACGAGCTCCGCTCGCCGAGAAAGATCGCCGCGCCCAGCGCCCCGAAAACGCTTTCTGCGCTGACGATCACGGCGGCGTGGCTGGCCGGCGTAAAGTGGAGGGCAACCGTCTGTATGCCGAAGGCAATCGCAGTGGAGAACACGCCGAGGATCGCCAGTTCCGGGCCGGCTGCGAATGCGGCGGCCAACGACAGATTGCCTTGCATTGCGCCGAGCGGCAGGGCGAAGGCTGCGGCGCCGAAGAACTGTGTCGCGGCTGCGGTGAACGGCCGCGCATGCACCTGCATGTGCCGGCCCAGCTCGACTGCCCAGAGCGCATAGCAGGCAGCCGAGAGGACAGCGGTGAGATCGCCGCTGCTGAACCCGGCAATCCCATCCGACAACAGCAGGGCTCCAACAACGGTCAGCCCGGCGGCGACCGTGAGACTCGGCGTCGGACGTTCGCCTATGAGAAACCAGGCGGCCAGCGGTGTCATTACCGTTGCCGTGCTGACCAGGAAGCTCGCATTGGTGACGGAGGCACTGATATAGCAAAGCTGCTGGAGCGTGATGGAGATGGCAAACAGCGCGCACACCTTGGCCAAGCTGGAAAAATAGTCCGGCCCGAGCGGAAGCCGCCTCTCCATCAAGACAAAGGGCAACACAAGCAGGCCGCCGATCAGGCAGCGCAGACCCACCGCACTCAGCGCGTCGAGATGCACAAGCACCATCTTTTGCGAGACATTGCCGAAGCCCCACAAAGCGGCTGCGAATAGCAGCAGCAAATTGGCTCTTGTCCTGGACACGCGTCCCCCTCGAACCAAGCCTTTCGTTGACTTGGTCACTTTAATTTAGCAAAGCCTAAACAGCCTGCCGTTACGGCAGCGCTTGAGCGCGAAGGCCGACTGTTGCGAAGCGTTAGTTTTGAGTTAGGATTTCGTCAGGCTGGGATAGCAAATGCAAAGTGAGGACAGGGGCGCTGCAAATAGAATCTCACTCTTCGGCGGTTTCCGGATTGAAAATGAAACGGCCGGTCCGCTTCGGCTGACCGGGAAACGAGGGCCGGCAATCATCGCCTATCTGGCCCGGTGTCCGGGCATGGCGGCGACGCGGGAGAGGCTGGCTGACCTCCTATGGGGCGACAGTGACGGCGAACATTCGCGCAACAGCCTTCGGCAAGCCCTCAGTGTCCTGCGCCAGGATCTGGCGCGAGAAGGGGTGGATCTCATCCATTCCAGCGGTGAGCTGATCGCCCTGAGGCCAGAGGCCTTTCAAATCGACGTGGAGAAGTTCGAAACGGGTCTCTCGGCCCGTTCCGCTCAGGACCTCGCGAAGGCCTTGGCGAACTACACCGGGCCCTTCCTCGACGGGCTTTATCTGGGAAGCAATGCGTTCGATGACTGGATCACATCGGAACGCGACAGGCTGCTCGGCCGCGCGCTTGAGTCCTTCGAAAAACTGGCCCGTCTCGTCGACCCCGATGCCGGGCTGATCCTGGCCGATCGTATTCTGAGCATGGAACCGACACGGGAAGAATCCTATCGGCTCAAGATGGAATTGCTGCTCGCATGCGGGCAACGCGACAGGGCAATCAGGACATACGAAGCTTGCAGAAGCATGCTGAAGAAGGAGTTCGGCGTCGAAGCCGGCACTGAAACGCGGGCGCTTTGGCAATCTCTGTTGCTTGCCGCCGATGACGCTTCAAATGTGCAGTCGACAAGTGGTGTTCCGGCCAGCCAGCGCCTTGGGCGTCCGTCCATCAGCGTTGCCGACTTCGTCAATCTGACCGGAAAGCAAGGCGACGACTTTTTCGCCAAGGGACTTGTCCAGGACATCACGACGGCCCTTTCCGAAGTGGCCGATTATGTCGTGCTCGCCGCGCTTCCGCCCGAGAAGAGCGGCCCAGGCGAAGAAGCCAAGACGCCAGGGACACTCCGGGCGCGATATATGCTCAGCGGCAGCGTCCAGAGATCCGGCAATGGGTTGAGGGTAAATGTCCAGCTCGTCGACGCCGCCGGCGGCCACCACGTCTGGGCCCAGAAGTTCGACGGCCACTCCGAGAACGCGCTCGAATTCCAGGACAGGATCGCACAGTCTGTTGTTCTTGCCGTGATCCTCGAACTTCAACTGACCAACTGGAAGGTTCGAGACAAAAGCCCGCCGGGGACCCCTGAAGTGCGCAGGCTGGTCAACGAAGCCCTCATGAAATATTTTGAGATGACTCGGGACTCACTTTTGATCGGGATTGAGCTTGCCGAGAAGGCCTTCTCGATAGGTCCCGACAACGCTCGTGCAAAGCGGACGCTCTCGATCGTAATATCCATGGGCGTGGCGTTTGGTGCGCTGCCTCGGGAGCGAGGGGTGATCGAGCGTGCGGTCGAGCTTGCGGAAGCTGCGGTGCGCGCGGTGCCGGACGATGAAATTGCCCGATGTATCTTGTCGTTCGCTCTCGAAAGTTGCGGTCGTATCGACGAGGCGATCGCCGAATGCCGCCACGCGATCAGCCTCAACCCAAGCTACCCGACTGGCCACGGCGATATTTCGATGCTCTTTGCGTTGCGCGGACAGGTCGACGAAGCGGTGCGCGAGGCCAACGAAGCAATCCGGCTCGGAACGCACGATGTGATCGACTTCTGGCGCCACCACGGCCTGGTTGTGGCGCTCTTCGCTGGCGGAGACAACCAGCGGGCGCTCGAAGCCGCCCGCAAAGTGGTCAGGACAAAGCCGGGCTTCGTTCGCGGTGCCCTTTATTGGGCCGCGACCGCGTCGGCCACCGGGAACAACGAAGAAGCGTCCCGAGCCATCCACCATTGCCTGTCACAACTTCCGCATCTCAATCTGAGCAATGTCTGCCCTGGCTTTGTGCCGCGCTATGTGAAGGATCATCACCATTCCCGGTTCCTTGAGATGCTGTCGAGGGCTGGCCTTCCCAGTTCCTAGCCACATCTTTGGCGCAGACACCATCATACGAAACTGGAGGGTTCCATCCTCCGCCCAGGCATCGAAAGCAGATGACGCGTTGGCAATTCCGGTCAGGTCGACCTATAAGCTACCTTGCGATTGAGGTATTCGGCGCCGCACGCCGTCGCGCCGGCCAGTCATCCGGCCGATTTGCGGCGGGGGCTTGTCATGGCACGTGATAGCGTTCACTCGACGCGTGTCCAACTTATTGAAGCTATAAAAGATGCAAGATTATCAAAGGCTTAGGATAGCCATAGCCCCCATGATGGATGGGACGAACAAGTGATCAAAATCAAATAGTTACGGGTGATCGTGTGCAAAAATTGCACACGAAAGTTCCCCTTCTCTTCCCTTTTCGTTCACGCGATAGGGCCGCCGAAGGGCCTCTTGAGGCGTCTTTTGCAGGCGTCGGTCGCCAATCCCACTCGGATGTTCGCCGCCGCAACCATCATCAGCCGTCTGTGCCTCGGCTGATGTGGCGCGACCTTTAGCCGTTCTAGCGACAGCACTGCCTTTCCGGGTGCGCACGGCGTCGTTCGAGCAGATTGCTATGCATTGGCCCTTTGTCGTCACCTTCTTGCGGCCAGCTTCGCCTCTTTGCCAGGCGGCCTTGCGTTATCGACGCGTTGTCAAACGCCGTGCCGGCACGACTTCGCGAAGTCGTGGATGGCCGCCTGGGCGATCTTTCGATCCAGAAACGGTCGATGCAGCAGACGTCCAGAAGATCGGGAAACGATCGGCATGCTGGTTTGGTTTAGTGATCCAGGTGTCGGCTGGCGAGAAGGATACAAACCCACGGAAGGACCCTGCACTCTGTGGGTGATCTCAATGTCACTGGTCGTCGATGAACGCCATTCGAGTAGCTCTTGCCCAATCGCGCAGCGATCTTCTCGCCGCATTGATCGCCGACGCGCTGACGAAGTCGCCCGAGTTCGAGCTTGTCGGCGACGACGTTTTGGATCTCGCCTCGATAGAGACGGTGCTGGGCGTAGCGGCGCACGACATTGACGTGCTGATCATCGTCGGGGACATGGACGCCGTCGCTCTCGATGCTCTGCTCGGCCGGCACGCGGGCATTGTCATTTCGCACATCGTCATCGGCTCGGACGCCGTACGCTTCGATCTGAAGAGCGTCGGCGTCGACCAGTTGCTGTCGACCTTGATGGCGCTGGCGAGGGACCGCGGCAGCGGCGCGCTTCGTGCGATCGAGTACCAGGCGGTCGCAGGCACGTCAGGCCGATTCGAGGACCACTGCGGCTTTGTGCCGATTCTGGCACGAAGCGAGGTGATGGATCTTGCTGTCGAATGGATCCGCGCCGTGCTGGGCCAATACAACCGGCGGTTCCCCATCGCTGATGGCGAGGTTGCGGGCTTATCACGGGCCAACACGTCGATCGAACTGGCGCTTTCGGCAGTTTGTCCGGCGGATGACGACGCGACCCGCGAGGCGGCCGAGCGCCTGTTCGTCGCCCTCGATACGACCGGACATGATGACGAGCCGCTTGTGCGCCTCCGCCGGCAGCTGGGTCTGTCGGATATCGAAACCAGGATATTGCTGCTTTGCCTCGCGCCCGATCTTGATGTCAGGTATCACCGGGTCATAGGTTCCTTCAATGACGACATGACGCGCCGCGGCCCGACGCTGGCGCTCGCCTGCAGCATGCTGGGCGAACCGCTCGCCGTGCGCGCCACGCTGGCACGAGCTGGTGGACTGACGCGCTGGCACCTGCTCGATTGCGGCGCGCAGCTGCCGCGTGGCGACGACGTGCTGCGCGTAGATCCGAGCGTTGCCCAATGGCTGCTAGGCGATCCGAACGCGTTGCTCCACGACGCGGCGGTGCGCGCCACAAGCCGCGCCGAGACATGGCGCGGCGCTAGCCTGCTGACCGACCCTCTCGACATTGGCTTCGCGGACCGCCTGGCAGCTGGACTTGCGTCGAGTGATCAGCATGGCCGCTGGTTCGTACTCGGCGGTGCTGACAGCGACGGCTGGCGCGCGCTGACCGAGCTTGCTGCGTCGCGGGGCGGGCCGCCGCTACTGCGTGTTTCGCTCCAGTCGCTGGCTTCCGTACTTCCCGAGGAAGCGGCGGGCATGGCGGCTCGCATTGCCCGTGCGGCGATGCTGCTCAATGCAAGCCCGGTGATCGACGCGGAGATCGACGACGCTCGCCTAGATCGCGACACCGCAATGGCGACGCTGGCGCGGGTGACGCGGTCCTTGCCACAAGCTGCTGTCCTGATCACCAGCGATGCAAGGCGCTTCATCGGCCTGTTGCACGCGCAAGTCGTCGCGGTATTCGAACGCGACGCGCCGGCTGCGTCGGCGACGGTGGCAACATATGCGACCGCAGCAGCCCAGTCCGGCTTGGCATTGTCGGCCGATTCATGTGTGCGGCTTGGCCATTCCTTTCCTATGGCGCTCGGCAACATCGAGGATGCGGTTCGGCTCGCGGCTTTGCAGGGGGCAGGCGACACGACGCCGGATGCGCAAT
Organism: Mesorhizobium sp. M0011; assembly: GCF_040324155.1. Taxonomy (NCBI): domain Bacteria; kingdom Pseudomonadati; phylum Pseudomonadota; class Alphaproteobacteria; order Hyphomicrobiales; family Phyllobacteriaceae; genus Mesorhizobium; species Mesorhizobium sp. M0011. The sequence continues at coordinate 65,218 of NZ_JAMYVQ010000026.1, forward strand.
ACGACGCTGTCGCGGCCGCCTGTCGGCATGTCGCAAGCCCGGACATGCCGCGCTTCGCCAAGCGCATCGTGCCCACCTTCACGCTCGACGACGTGGTGCTTCCGGCCGAGTGGCACAAGCAGTTGCGCGAGCTAGTCGGCAATGTCGTGCATGCCCCGAGGGTGATGAACGACTGGGGCTTTGCCGCCAACATGCCAAGCGGACGTGGCATCGCGGCCCTGTTTCATGGGCCGAGCGGCACCGGCAAGACCACTGCCGCACAGGCGATCGCACATGCCCTGAATACCGATGTCTATCAAGTGGATCTCTCGCTTCTCGAAAGTAAATTCATCGGCGAGACGGCCAAGAACGTCGACGCGGTTTTCACCGACGCGGAGCGATCCCACGCTGTCCTCTGCTGCGATGAGGCAGACGCAATCCTGGGCAAGCGCAGTGAGATCAAGGACGCGCATGACCGCTATGCCAACATCGACGTCGCCTACCTGTTGCAGCGTATCGAGGCCTATTCGGGCCTGGTGATTCTCACCACGAATTTTCGCCAGAACATTGATCAGGCCTTCCTGCGCCGGTTCCGTTTCGTCATCGAGTTTCCCAGTCCCGATGCAGAAGGACGTGAGCAGATCTGGCGCAAATGCTTGCCCCGCGCGACACCGGTCTCGGAGGATGTCGATTTCGGGTTTCTGGCGCGACGGGTCGATGTGACCGGCGGTAACATCAGGCAGATCACGGTGCGTGCGGCATTTGCCGCGGCTGCGGACAAATCGTCCGAGATCGCCATGCGGCACATCCTCGCCGCCACGCGGGCCGAGCTCGTCAAGGCTGGGCTGATCTCGGCGGTGCGCGAGATCGACGAACTCGAGGCACTCCGTCGCCGAAACCTCCGGCAAGTAGCGTGATCGGTCATGAAAGGAAACGCCATACAGCTTGTCGGCGAAGAAATCGCGAAACGGATCGAGGCGTCAGGGATTGATCCGAAGATCAACGTCTATTTCGGCCCGCTCGATGTCGACGATGCCATAAGTGGGGACCCGCGCCTGATCCTGTTTCCCTATCGGGTGAGCGTCAATGCGGATCTTCGCAACACCGAACATCGCGTGCCGGCGCTCGTTCCCGATCCACACGGCGGCATTCCTGTCGTCCGCGACGAGATATACGATGAGGCATTGCCGCTCGATGTCCATTTCGTGCTGTGCGGAAGGCCGACAAAGCCGATCGTTCAATGGCAGGGACCGGATGCCCTCGGCACCGCAATGCAGAGGCTGAATGACCCTGCCTCCCGTTTTGGTCTGCTCGTAGAAGGTGAACTCGTACACCTCTCCCTGGATACCGTCTCGACGGAGGAGATGGGTCGCATCTGGTCGCTCTTTCCGGCAGTGAATTACCGGACCTCCGTCGTCTATCTGGCGTCACCGGTGTGGATCGACCCGCAGCATCCACGCGAAACGGGAACGCCGGTGGTGCACGAGAAATATCTGCCACGACCGGCACCGATCGTGGAGCGCGCCTGATGCTGAGCGAACTGGAAAAAATCGCGCCGCCGACGCGCCGGGTCCTCTTTGCCATCGAAGTGATCGACAGCGTTTCGGGATCGACACTCTACGATCGCATCAAAGTCGAGCCATTGGACGCCAACGGCAAGGTGATCAATGGGCCGCCAGTGATCAATCATTCGGGCAAGTTCGTCTGGCTTGAGCCCCGCAATGACTGGCCAGCCAAGGTCAGGGTGCAGCCGGACGACAGGCCCAACCCGCCGCCCTTCGAGGACGCGGTAATCGATACCCCGCAACCCACCGACGATCCTATTCCGGCAAGAAAGCGCCTGTTCACGGCTTTCCTCAGGCCCACTGCCGCTTATCCGTTCGGCGAGGGAGTCACGGCGGTACGCGGTTGTCTAAAAGACGGCGCCGCCTTCGATGCTAACCCGATCATGGACGCCATCGTTCAACTCGCCTGGCAGAATGACGAACATAATTGGAAGCCAGCCGCCCCGGCCGCGGGCCAAGAGCCGCTGCCCGGCGAGGCCCGCACCGATTGCTTTGGGCAGTTCGCCACATTCATTCGCCTGCCGGCCGACGACGCGAAGGTCGTCGAGGGGCTGCTGACGGTGCGCCTGCAAGTCACTCGTGCCGGCATGCAGCCATGGATCGTGCCGGGAAACCGTTGGGTTAAGGACAAGGTTATCGAGAAGATCGCGGCGGGCCGCTTGTTCGACCAGGACGTCAAACTGGCATGGCCGGCAAACTGAACCGTACCTGTGGGCTTGGAGAAGTGTGATGGATGACTTGATAGAACTGCAGAAGGACCTGGCCAAGCAGATCGCCGGCTACGAGGCCCAAAAGCTCGCTCAGGTCAAAAGCGAACTTGAAGCCTTCCTCAAGAAGAAGGACGCCGTCGTCGAGGCATATAAGGCCAGGTATCCGGATCTGCTGAGGCGGTGGAAGGAAGAGCATGAGTTCATCAAGGATAGGCTCACAAAACTCAAGCGGCTCTTTAGCGAAGCCGAGATAGCGGCCTTTTTCCGAAAGTACGTCGACCCAACCGAGTCCGATGTCTTGGCGCAGAGAATGCGTATCGAGGAATTCTGGCGTGGACGGGGCAAGAACGAATTGGCGCTGCGCAATGCAACGCGGGATTTGGAGGCGTCCAAGAAGACGCTGGATCTGCTGATCGCCAACGCGCAGGAACTTGACGCGGTGCTCAAGGCAAATATCGGCCTCCTCAACGAGATCGACGAGGCCGTGCCGAAGCGCAATCAGGGGCTCGCCGTCTACCTGCTTTGGGCCGTCCTCATCCCCGCTCACTGGCGCATTGCCATGTTCGACGACGAGGCACTCCTGCAAATCAAGGACGACGGCCCTGAAGCGCTCCGTCGATACCTGACGCCGGATGACGATACCGCGAACCAATCGGGCGAAGAAAAGGGTGAGGCCGTCGCAACCAGGGTGGCGGCCAAGCCGTCACCCGTTTGGCAGTACACCGCCCCCGCTCCGCGCCTCATCCTTCCGTCGAACTTCGGCAAGGCGATCGATGACGCCTGGCTCGACTACAAGGCAAGGAAGGACGCCTACGGCGTTGCCGAAGGGGACTTCGCGCGCGATCCCGACGATCTTCCGACGCTCGCTAAACTCTACAACGAAGCGCTGAAAACACGGGATGCCACCATCAGGGCCGCCATTGCGAGTGGACAAGTCGCGCCCTGATTTCGTCTGAGCCGCACTCTTCCAAGGAGAAATGACAATGCCCGAATATCTTGCTCCAGGCGTATATGTCGAAGAAATCGAACGCGGGCCGCGCCCGATCGAGGGCGTGCCGACAAGCACGGCCGCTTTCCTCGGCGAGACCGAGCGCGGGCCTACAAAACCCCGCGCGATCACCAGCTACGGCGACTACAAGCGCTGGTTCGGCGACGTGTTCGGCAACCGCGACCGCTATATGCCATACGCCGTCAATGGATTTTTCGAAAATGGCGGCCGCCGCATGTTCGCCTGCCGCGTGGTCGGGGAGAACGCGACCGCTGCGGCGAAGCCGTTCGGCGACTTCCGGGTTGAGGCGGTTGGTTCCGGCGAGTGGGGCAATCGGATCTGGGTCGGCGTCGAAAAAAGTTCGACCGAGACGGTCGACAAGGACGGGAACAAGGTGCCCGTCGGCTTTCGCGTCAAGGCGGCGTACTGGTCGATCTTCCCCGACAATTTCGAGCCGTTCGATCCGTTTCTTGCCGCAAATCGGGCAAAGCTGCCGCGTCCGGCGATCAGCGAGGATTTCGACGACCTCATTCTCAATCGCAGCTCGCCCGATTATTTCCCCAAGCGCCTGACGGACAATTCAGCGCTCATCAATCTGTTTGGCCCCGACGACAACGACGAAGCCATGCCTGACTTCGCCACGGGACTGCTCGAAGGCGGTGCTGATGAGCCCAATCCGCTTCTCGCCGACGATTTCGTGGGCGAGAAAGCCGTCAACCGGTTGAGCGAGCAGGGGCTGGCCGCACTCGAACTCGATCCATATCGGGAAGTCGCGCTCGTCCACGCGCCCTATTACCCGCCCGACCAGAATAACGTCAGCCTCGCGGTGATCGCGCATTGCGAGAGGCTCAGGTTCCGCTTCGCGGCCGTCGATGCCGGTCCGAATGACAGCGATGTCACTCAGATCGACCCGAGGACGGATTTGACCGATACCAGCTACGGGGCGTTCTATTACCCTTGGATCCGCATCTCCGATCCGCAATCCGGCGCAATGAAATTCGTGCCCCCGGGCGGCTACGCGCTCGGCATCTACGCGCGGACCGACACGGAACGCGGCGTGTTCAAGGCGCCCGCCAACGAGGTCGTCCGGGGTGCCGTCGACCTCAAATACGACATCAACGACCGGGCCCAGGAGACGCTCAACCCCCGTGGCGTCAATGCGATAAGGCGGTTCCCAGGACGCGGCATCCGCGTCTGGGGCGCTCGCACCATGTCGTCCAACACGCTCTGGAAATACGTTTCGGTGAGGCGGCTTTTCATTTTCCTTGAAAGATCGATTTACGAGGGAACTCAATGGGTTGTGTTCGAGCCTAACGACGATCGCCTGTGGGCGAGAGTGAAGGACACGCTGCGCATCTTCCTGCGGGCGCAATGGCGGGAAGGCGCCCTGTTCGGCAGGACCGAGGAGGAGGCGTTCTTCATCACCTGCGATCGCACCACGATGTCGCAGGATGACATTCTCAATGGCCGGCTGATTTGCGAAATCGGCATCGCTCCTGTCCGGCCGGCGGAGTTCGTCATCTTCCGCGTCTTCCAGCAAACAGCCGAAGCCCAACGCTGAGGAGGGATGAACCATGGCACGCAAGGACCCATTACGAAACTTTCGCTTTCGGCTCGAGATCGGCGGCATCACACAAGCCAATTTCAGCGAGGTCGCGATCGGCGAGACGGCAAGCGATGTCGTCGACTATCGCGACGGCAATGAGCCGAACTATGTCCGCAAGCTCAGCGGGCTGACCAAATTCGGCACTGTGACGCTGAAGTGGGGCATGACGGACTCAACCGAGCTTGAGTCCTGGCATGACGCCATCATTGCCGGCCAGATCCAGACCAACAGAAAGCAAGTCGCGATCATCGTCCAGGACGAGGCGGGCGCCGACAAGGCACGGTTCGTGATCACCGATGCATGGCCGTCCAAATATACGGTGAGCGGGCTCAACGGCAAAGGCAACGAGGTGCTGATCGAATCGATCGAACTCGTCAACGAAGGCATCGAGCGCGTCCAATAGGGGATGCCACGAAGCGAAGGATCGAGCCATGAACATGCGACCGAACGAAAGCTTCCAGACAGAAATAGAATTCACGCTACCCAAGGGCTATCTCGACTCGACCGGCATCCTGCACCGGCGGGGAGTCATGCGGCTGGCCACCGCCGCCGACGAAATCCTGCCTCTGCGAGATCCGCGCGTGCAGCAGAACGAGGCCTATCTCGCGATCATCGTGCTGGCGCGGGTGATCACCCGGCTGGGCGATCTCGCTTCGGTCGACACCCGGGTGGTCGAGGGCTTCTACGCCTCCGATCTCAATTACCTGCAGCGTCTCTACGAACAGCTCAACGGTGGCGACGATCCCGACGGCGGCCCGGGGACCAGCCCTGCGATCATCGATCAAACGGCCTCGCCGAAAGGATTCCAGACCGTGGGGGAAGCCTGAAGGCCTATCCCGCGCGCCAGTTGCGCGAAGAGATGGCCTTTATCGCCTACCACTTCCATTGGGCCCCAGCCGAGCTGATGTCCCTGGAACACGCGGATCGGCGGCAATGGTGCCGCTCGATCTCCGAGATCAACCGGGCCCTGGACGGCACCCCGCCCAACCCCTTCGACAACCTCTGAGTTGCCTTCGCCAATGCGTGTCGACCCATTCATGAACTTCAGGTTCCTCGTCGAAATCGACGGCATCCAGCGCGGCGGATTTGCCCGTGTGAAGGGGATCGCGCGTGAGATCAAGGTCGATACCTACCGCGAAGGAGGGGTCAACGATTATGAGCACAAGTTCGTCAACCAGACCACCTACGGCAACCTGGTCCTCGAACGTGGTCTCGTCGACGACTTCATGTGGAGTTGGCATGACCGGTTGGTCGAAGGTGATGTCAAGCGCCGTCCCATAACCATCGTGATGCGCGATTCCACCAACAACGAAACATGGCGGTGGCTCATCGATGGCGCCCTGCCAGTCAAATGGTCGGGCACTGACCTCGATGCCGCGAGCTCCCAGATCGTAGTGGAGAGCATCGAACTGGCCCATCGCGGATTCCGGAAGGGAAAATGACGATGGCTGGGCGCATGGTTGCCACCAGGACATGGACCCGACGCCAGCCGCTCACCAACCGGCAGGTATGGTCGGCGACGGGCCGCCGGCTTTCGGCGCGCATCGTGATACGGCGCCGGCTTGCTATGCCGGTTTCCTTGTCTTGGCGCCGTCGCCGGCTGGTTCAACGCATTGCCGAGGGTCCGCGCCATGGCTCGCTGGCCCGCCATGGCCAGTTGACTGCGCCGTCCACCCCGGCCGCGGTTTCAGGTTCTTCGTCGGTCGTCATTCTGCGCGAGCGGGAGATCGAATATCGTGCATCCGCGGTTCCAGCGGGGGAACTGGCGCCGGCGAGCGGCGGGCTGAACACATCGAGCCCGCAGCTTCTTCGGTCTTTGCACGAAGTGCTCCGCGAGCGCATCGTACGCGAACGCTTTCTGCCTCGGCCGCCGATGAGTGTCCGTCGCCCGGCCCCCGACTCGGCTCGGCAGCCGGGGCGGCTTGCGAGGCGCAGCGAGCGCATTTTCGCCAGTCAAACCGTCATGGTCGCCGCAGCGATTACAGCGACACCTGTTTCATCCGCGCCAAGGGTGCAGGCCGTCGCCTGGCAACGCCCGCGGTCGCTGCGCTCAGGTAGCGTCGTCGCTACCCTGTCGACGCGAACGATGCCAGCTTTTTCCCGTGGGCCATCCGTGATTGGCGCCGAGGTGAATATCCACAGTGGCAATGGCGGGCGCGGCCTCACGCAACGACGCCTGCGTTCGACCGCCACCTCCGTTCGCGCGCGGCGTATCGAAACCGGCCCCGTTGTTCCTGTCATCACCCGCCAGGAAGCGATGCCACTGGTGTTTCGCACTCGCGCGCCGGGCGCCGAGAGTTCCGCAGTGGCATCGACCACAGCGCCCCTTGTTGCGAACGCGCCCATGACCACACACCCTACCAGTTCGCGACCCGTAGTGGCCGGCGCACGGATCATGCCTCGGTTGTCGAATTCGCCCGCCACCAATGCAGCTGCCGTGATCGATCCAGCTCTCGTCAGCCGCCTCACCGACGATGTGATGCGCCGGATCGAACAACGCCTGCGCATCGAGCGCGAACGGCGCGGTCTTTAGGAGAAGATCATGGCCCTTGAAAAAGCCAGCATCGACATTCTCTCCGGCTCGAAGGCAGGCGCGCAGATCCGCGTGATGTTCAATCCTTCCGAATACACCATCGAGCGCTCGAACGCCTACAAGTCGACATCAATCCCCGGCCTCGGCGGCCCGCTGATCCATTTCATCAACGGCGAAGCCGACGTGCTGTCGATGGAGCTCTTTCTGGACGACTACACCGACAAGCCGGCGGACCGGAGCAACGTAACCCAGAGGCTCGACGAGTTCGCCAACCTGCTCGAGATCGACAACGACCAGCACGCCCCGCCCATCGTCCGTTTCGTCTGGGGCAAGCTGAGCTTCAAAGCGATCATCGAGAAGCTGTCGCGCAAGCTCGCCATGTTCCAGCCCGACGGCCGGCCGGTGCGGGCAACGGTGAATGTCAGCTTCAAGGAATACAAGACGCTGAGTGAACTCGTCACCAGGCCGCGCCTGCAGTCGGCCGACAAGAGCAAACGCCGCGTCATTGTGGGTCTCGACAGTCTCTGGCTGCTGGCGTCGCGAGAATATCACGACGCCGCCAGCTGGCGCGGGATCGCCAATGCCAACGACCTCGATGATCCACGCGATATCGTCTCGGGGCAGTGGGTAACCATTCCACCATTGGAGCAAAGAGATGGAATTCGCCGAAGCATCTGAACGCGATGGCGCGTTCTACGTTCCGGCTTTCGTGGTGAAGGTCGGAGGGCAGGCGCTGACGCAGGATCTCGCCATCGGCGTCAGCCAGGTTGAAGTCGACCTGACGCTGGGAGGGGCCGGGCGTTTCAGCTTCACCGTCGTCGAGACCTACGATCTTGAGCGGCGTGCGTTCCTGAGCGGCTACGGCCAGTCAGTGCTCGAACTGCTGAAATTCGGCGCCGCCGTCGAGATCCACCTTGGCTATGGCGACCACTCCGCGCTCATCCTGATGATCAGGGGCGTCATCACCGAAATATCGACGAGCTTTGCCGAAAGCGGCACGCCTGAACTTAGTGTCGCGGGTTACGACAACATGTTTCCGATGACTCTCGGCAAACGCTCGCAGAGCTGGGCCAACGTCAGCGACAGCGACGTCGTCAACCTCCTGGCGCGAGAGCACAACCTCGGCACCAGCGTCGAGCCGACAAAGGAAAAACATGCCCAGATCGAGCAGAACCAGGAGAGCGACATCGAGTTCATCAAGAAGCTGGCTGCGCGCAATCACTATGAATTTTTCATCGATCCCACAAACGGTTCGCTGAGCTTCGGCCCACCGAAAGACCGGCAGCCCGGTGTCGTTTCGTTGCGCTGGGGGGAGAGCCTGCTCAACTTCAAGCCGGAGGCTAACCTCGCGGCCCAGGTCTCGTCGGTCGAAGTCTATGGCTGGGATCCGCAGAGCAAAAAACCGATCGTAGGCAAGGCTTTCGCCGGTGAGGAATCCGGCGCTGAGGGCACTCGAACCAGCGGCGGGGCGGCGCTGCGAACGGCGACGGGCAAGGGTGCTGTTGTACAACTGCGCCAGCCCGTTTTCACCGAAGCGGAGGCACGGCGCCGGGCCGAGGCCGTGCTCAACGATCACGCCAAACGGTTTTTGACGGGCGAGGCCGAAAGCATCGGCCTGCCCGACCTGCTGCCGGATCGCAATGTCGCCATCGGCAACCTCGGCGAGCCCTTCTCGAAGACCTACTACATCCAGCAAACCACCCACAAAATCGATGGCAACGGCTACCGCACCCGGTTCAAGGTCAAGGAGACTTCGCTGTGAACATGATGGATCCTTTTCCGCGCGAAACGACGCTCGAAGCCGGCGGCGCCGTCAAGGGCGTCGCGGTCGCGATCGTACGGCAAAACCAGGACGACAGCGGGCAAGGGCGGGTGAGGGTCACCTATCCCTGGCACGCCCAGCCGCGCAACAGCTATTGGGCGCGTGTAGCCAGCCCGATGGCTGGCAAAAACCGCGGAACCTTCTTCATTCCTGAAGTGGACGACGAGGTGCTGGTCGCGTTCGAGCGCGGCGACGTGCGCTTTCCCTACGTCCTCGGCTCGCTGTGGAACGGGGTCGACAAGTCACCGGCCAGCAATTCGGACGGCAAGAACGACATTCGCATGATCAAGACCCGGAAGGGTCACAAGCTGACCTTCGACGATGGCAGCAAAGGGCTGATACGGCTTGAACTGAACGACGGCAAGAAGCTCGAGCTCGATGATGACGGCATCAAGCTCGACGACGGCAAAGGCAACAAACTCGTCATCGAGACGAAAGGCGGTTCGATCAGCATCGAGTCGAAAGTGAGCCTCTCGCTGAAGGCGCCGAAGATCGAGATCGCGGCCACTGGCGACATGAAGCTCACGGCCGGTGCGTTGCTCACCGTCCAAGGCTCAATCGTGAAGATCAACTGATGGGACAGCCAGCCGCACGTTTCGGCGATCTCACCTCCCACGGCACCGGGCTGCTGCCGGGGCCGGGCTGCCCGACCGTCTTGATCGGAGGCATGCCAGGCTGGCGGGCGGGATCGGACATGCATCTATGTCCGTTGTTCAATGGGCTGCAGCCACATCTCGGTGGGGTCGTCTCCATGGGCAGCACAACCGTTCTGATCGGCGGTTTGCCGGCGGCGCGGGTCGGCGATGTCATCACCGAGGCGGGCGGTCCCAATCCCATCGCCAAAGGTCTGCCAACGGTGCTGATCGGATGAGGAACACGATGGACGATCAGAAAGAATGGCTGGGGCGCGGCTGGAACACTCCGATCGCGATCGATCCCAGGACCGGTGCGTTGGCATTCGCCAACTACGAGAAAGACATCCGGCAGGCCATCCAGATCATTCTCCGGACACAGCGCGGCGAACGGGTGATGCGGCCGGATTTCGGCTGCGGCATCCACGACCTTGTCTATGACGTGATGGATGTCGCGATGCTGACCCGGGTCGAAACCTCGGTGCGCGACGCGCTCATCAAATACGAGGCGAGGATCGAGCTGATCAGCGTCTGGGCGGATCCTCTGCGGGCCGCCGATGGCATGCTGCTGGTCGAGATCGAATACCGGGTGCGGCGCACCAACCAGACCGGAAACTACGTCTTTCCCTTTTACTTCCGCGAAGGTGGCGCGAGCCAAGCGGAGGTCCGTCGCCAATGACACTGCCTCCGCCACCTCAATACGACAAGCGCCGACGCGCGGAGCTCGAAAAGGAACTGCTCGATCGCGCGCGCATGTGGCTACCGGAATGGCACGCACTGACCCAGGCAGGCGACGCTGGTGCTGCAGTGCTCAAGATCGCCGCTCAGCTCGAATCTCAGGTCACGCAGAGGCTCGACCGCGTGCCGGAGAAGAGCTTCCGCGGGTTCCTCGACTGGGTTGGCGTGCGCGGCAAGGCTGGCCGGGCGGCACGGATACCATTGGCTTTCCACATGGCGGCGCACTCGGAGCCGGTGCTGGCCCAACCGCCGATCCAGATGCAAGCCGATGCCGGCGGGCAGCCGGTCATCTTCGAGACCAGTGTGCCGGTGCAGGTTGTCCCGGCGGCACTTGCGGCCGTGTTCGGCGCCGAACCGAAGGACGATCGTTTCTATGGACCGTTCGTGGGGCTTTCGCCATGGGAAGCGCCAAAACCGGCGCCCAGCGAATGGCGCCTCCTGGCATCGGCCCGCGCCAAGACGACGAAGCTGCAACTCGATCCACCAACCGGGCTGGCAGAGGGGATGATCATCGAGGATCCGGCCAAGAACCGCTTCCGCATCAAGGAAGCCAAGGACGGATTGGTAACAATCGAACCCGGCGTTGGAGAGGTCGAAATTCGGCCGAGCGATGAGCTGATCGCTGCGACGAACCTTGATGCAGGCAGTGTTCTGAGGCGGGTGACGGCTTTCGATCCATTCAGTGCGGCGGAACGCAACCAGCAGCGGCACGCGCTGTATCTCGGTTCCGAAGGTGGGCTGGACATCAAGACAGCCGCGCTTATCGAGGTGACCGGCGACTCGTTACCGGAAGGCTGGGCTTGGTGTTATTGGGGAAAGGACGACAAGGACGCTACCGACAAGGACGCCGACTGGATAGAGCTCAAAAGAGCTGAGGACCTTGCCCCCGGCCTGTACCTTAAGAAGGAATCAGGCCCGATCGAGTCCCTCGAAATCGATGGGAGGCCATCGCGATGGATCCGCGCCACATCGCCTGGTGGGTCATCCGAGAAGGCCAGCTTGATCCATGGCCTCGGCCTAAGGGTCAACTGTCTGCCCGAAATTCCGAAATCCGACGACAAAGAGGCAGAGCAGCAGCGGAAGAACTACAAAGATTATCTGAAGCCACCGGCTGAGAAATTCAAGATCGAGGGGATCGCCAATACCGCACCGTTGGTGATGGATCAGGCGTTTTATCCGCTCGGACGGGAGCCGCGGCTGTTCGATTCATTCTACCTCGGCTGCGAGCAGGCCTTCTCCAAACCGGGCGCCGAAGTCACCATCCGTGTCGAGACCGGGGAGGATTTTTCCGGCCCGATCGTGTCGGCCGAGCTCCAGGACAAGGTCACTATTGTTGCTGGCGTCACCAGCGACAAGAGACTTCGCGTCATCAAAATCGAAAACACGGATCCGGCCACTCCACCCAATTTCTATCCACCATTGATACCCAATGACAGTACCGGTCGGCCGTTAAATCTGACGGCGGGACGACGACCAGGCGCCGCCAAAGTCAACAATACCGTCTACATCAGCGCTGCTGTCGGCAAAGAGGTCTGGTTGTGGGCCCATGGGCCGGATGGCGGGGTCGACAAAGGACTGTCGCTGGGAATACCCGGTGATGCCAGCGATGTCACCGACACCGTTCTGATACCATCCGATGGCTCGCTTCTTGTGTACGCCGTATCGGCAGGCCGTGTCTATTCACGCGACGCGCTTGGCAGCAGCGATTGGACGCAAATGGAGGCCGCCGTCCCCGAGGGTGCAGGGCCTTTGACGCGGCTTGCCGCCGGGATCGATCATACTAGTGCGCAGCGCGCCCCATCTGCGACCGGCGACCTGGTGGCCGTGACCAGCCTCGGCCGGCCTCTGATCCTTGTTGGCGGCAAATGGATCGATATCGGAAGAAAAGACGCGAAGACACAGTACCCCACCAGCGCCTATCCGCTGTTGGTCAGCGGAAAAGACCGCCGAACCGTCTTCGCCGCTGTCGAGAGCGAAATCGAAATCGACCGAAAGAAGACCATCGAAAGAAAGGTCGTCGCGATCAATGCGTTCGATCCCGCCGCCCCGACCGAACAACAGGCGGACTTGGGGCTGATCGGGGGCAGCTTCGGACTCGCCGGTAGCGGCGAGGCGCCGATCGCCCTCTTTTTTGGAACCGACGATACGAAGACGACGCAACTCTGCATCTGGACTCCATCCGTGGAGAATGACCCAGTCCAGACCGGACCTGCAATCTTGGGAGGCGCCAGTCTCAAGGGAGCTCCAGTTCCGTGTTTCGGTCGCTACGTTATTCCCCAGGACGGTGGGGCGATCACGATCGCTGAAGTCTTGACCATCAAGACTCTAACCGATGCCGAGCTCAGGTCTGTCGTGGTCTCTACCGATCGTGTCGATGTCGGCGAATACGTGATCGCCTTTGCCAAGTCGGGCGATAACTACAGCACGATTGCGGAACCGGAGCGAGTACTGGACGCGAAGAGCGGGGGTACGATCTTCCTGTTGAAGGACGCGGTTCAAGGTTCCGCCGAACGAAAGGCATATGTTTTCCGCAGCTATGGTCCGGACAATCCGATCCAAATCGAAGCTGACAAGGATGTCTACAAGCTGGTGCTTGGGGACGACTCTGCCATAAAAAAAGATGACAGCCTCTATCTGAATCTCACAAAAGGCGGCCCATCGCGCATCGCCGTGGTCACCGACATCGACAAAGGGTTGGCAACGCTCTCCGTAGCGATTTCCAAGGGCTGGACTGGGGTCTACCGGAAAGTCGTAGGCCCCGAGGAGCATCGTACATCTCTGCGATCGGCACTCAGGCTCAAGGGAATCCCGGGCATTATCTGGCCGTCGGATCAGCAAATCGAGATAGAAGCGAAGGTCTTCCGGATCAATGATGTGGCCGACGACGGTGAGATGAAGCTGCTCGTACTATCCGGCAGGGTCTATCCGGAACCTGTACGCCTGATCGCGGAACTGCATACCGCCTTTGGCGGCGAGACCAGCTATGCCCCCTCGCAGCCGTCCAATCCCGAATTGTCATGGGAATTTTGGGACGGGCAGAGTTGGTGGAAGATTCCCGAGGTCAAAGATGGGACGCGCAATCTCGTTTCGACCGGCGACATCGTATTGACGGTTCCTGACGGTCTGAAAAAGGGCGATGTTGTCGGGCGCACCAATCACTGGATCCGTGCGCGGCTCATCGGCGGTGACTACGGGCAGGAAAAAGTAACGCTGACAACCACCGACCCGCTGGATGGATCGCACACGCAAACCGTCACCCGTGATCCCAGCAGCGTTCGCGCCCCGTATGTCGTCAACATTTCCATCAGCTACAAGCTCTGCACGCCTCTGTCGCCCGACCTGGTGCTGACGCAGGACAATGGCGGCTATCGTGACCAGACCGATGCCAACACCGCGCCGAATGCGCAAGTGCAGGTTTTCACACCGCTGAAGAACGCGCTGCCGAAAACGGGAGTGCGTCTCGTCAAAGGTGGTGTAGCAGCATCCGGCTGCGACTGCGGCGGGGCGGCAGCCGACGACGCAATCTCTGCATCCGACGATCACGAGGCCGAGCTTGATCGCGCCATCTATCTGGGCTTCGACGCGTCGCTAAAAGGCGGTTCCATCACCCTTCTGGTCCTTGTCGAGGAGGGCGCTTTCGATGGTGCTTTCCCGCTGGTGGTCGAAGCTTTCGCCGACGGGATTTTCGCGCGTGTCCCGGTGAAGGACGGGACGAGAGGGCTTAGCGAGACCGGCATACTGACGCTGTCTTTGCCCGAAGAGCTGCGGGAGGCCCGATATTTCGGCCAAACCATGTACTGGCTGCGGCTGAAACCGAAGTTCGGGTTCGAGGGCACCTGGCAACCCAGGATTCGCGCCGTCTACCTCAATGCCGCCTTCGCCGACGCGGTCGAGACGCAGAAGCAGGAGGTTCTTGGCTCATCCGACGGTTCACCGGACCAGAAAGTGTCCGTTGCCCGCCCGCCGGTGGTCGAGGGTTCGCTGGAGCTGAGGGTACGCGAGCCACTTGGCGATGAGGAAATCGACGAATTGCTCAAAGCAGATCCAGAAAGCGTTCTGACGGAAGTGGGTCCGTGGCAAGGTGCTTGGGTTCGCTGGACACAGGACACGCTCGCCGCAGCGGATGCAAAGGCCAGGGTCTTCGAGCTTGCAGCGGCGGATGGCCAGGTCACGTTCGGCAACGGCAAGCATGGCCGGATTCCTCCAATTGGCCGCGACAACATCGTCGCCGTTTCCTATCAGCGTGGCGGCGGCGATGCGGCGAACCAGGTGCCCGCCTGGGGGCAGATCAATCTGATCACACCGATCGGCGGCGTCGACACCACGATCGCGCCCGAAGGCGCCGCCGGTGGCTCGAGCCCGCAAGGTCCGGAGATCGCGTTGCGGTTCGCACCAACCAACCTCAGGATGCGTGACCGCGCCCTGACCATTGGTGACATCGAGCAGCTTGCCCTGCAGTCTTCCCCCGATATCGCGCAGGTGAAAGCACTTCGAACGGATGCCGGTGTCCGGGTGGTGCAGGTCATGCGCGGCCGCTTGCCGTTGCCCACGAACGCCGCCCGGCGCGAACTGAGGCGCTATCTTATCGAACGAATGCCGCCGTTCCTTTCGATCGTAGGCGCATTGGTCGTCGAGACACCTGCAATTGTCGCGGGCAGCATTGCCCTGAAGATTACCGTCGCGGATCTCGCCGAGGGCGGATCGGTGGCCGACGAAGCCATCAAACGCGTTGTCGCCCTGCTGGATCCCGCGACAGGAGGGATCGACGGTCTCGGCTGGCGGCTGGGCGCATCGCCGGATGAGAGCGACATCACAGCCCAACTCATGGCCAACAAACGTCTGCCCGGGATCAAGGGGCTTGTCGATGTTCAGTCCGCCATCGTCACCCATGCCGCCAAAGGCGCGCGCCCGCTGAAGCCCTCCGAACTGTTTGTCGTTCGCGACGACGACGTTTCGGTGACGACGGTCGTGGATGAGGAGGTCGGCGCCTGATGGACCTTCGGCTCAACCTCGACGACATCGATTTCGAACGGCTCCTGGAAAAAGGACGTTCGTCGATTCCGGGTCTCGCGCCCGACTGGACCGACCACAATATCCACGATCCGGGCATCATGCTGATTGAGCTTCTCGCTTTCGAGGCGGAAGCCCAGATCTATGCCCTATCCCGGTTGCGGCGGGACGAGCAGCTTGCTTACGCCAAGATGCTCGGCGTTGCCCCACAGCGGCCTGTCCCGGCGACTGCCCTGATCTGGCCCGTCGAGCAGAATCCGGCGTGGTCGCCGGGGAAGGGACCCTTTGACAGGGTGCTGGCCGAGGGAACCTTGGCAACCCCCAATTATCCGGAGGCGCCTTCATTCGCTACCGACACAACCCAGTTTCTTAGCAACGCAAAGCTCGCCAAGGTTGCGACCCACTTCGCGGATGGCAAGGTCGCCGACCAGACGCAAATCAACAGCAAGAGCGGTGCGACCTTCCTGCCATTCGGGCCAACCCCATGCGAGGACGATAGCCTGGTGCTCAGCTTCACGGGCAAGCTGGACATGGCGGACAAAAAGGCGGTGCTCATCCTCGGTGTCGAGACACCAACGCCGAGAACGTCGAGGATCGCGGCCCGACCGGGCCGGTCCTGGTTGAGGGCCAGCTTGCAGGACGACAATGGCTCGCAAGCGCTCGACATCGTCCAGGATACGACCGAAGGGATGCTGCAAAGCGGCGTCATCATATTGGCCAGACCACACCGGCGGCAAACGGGCGCCGGCTTCGACATCGTCTTACAGAGCGCCCGTGGTGGCCTTTTGCGGCCGCCCCGGTTGCGTCGGATTGCTCCGAACGTCGTGCAGGTGCTGCAGCGTACCAAGCAGCACGAGGAAGCCCCGGCGATCGGCACCGGGCTTCCCGATCAAACCTACCTGCTGCGCGAACAAGGCTGGGTTGGCAAACCCGCATTCACCGTCACCGAGCTCGAATTTGGCGGCAACTCCGTATGGAGACAGGTGGAGGACTTCGAGAGCAGCACTCCCGATGACCCGGATTTTACCTTCGATCCCGTCGAGGGATTGATCTGTTTCGGCAACGGCATCAACGGCAGGGCGCTGCCGGCGAACGCCACCCTCACGGTCGACTACTTCACCTGCCGTGGGACCGAAGGCAACCTGCCCGCCGGACTGGGCTGGAACGTTGCAGGTCTTGCCGGCATCTACGGCGTCAATGGAGAGCCCTGCGGCGGCGGCGGCAACACCGACGCGCTCGACGATCTGAAGGTCCAGGCGATCGAGCAGTGTTTCAGGAAAGAACCCTATGTCACGTCCGCGGACTTGGCAGCGGCAGCCAACGGGCTCGCCGATCTTGGTGTCGCACGGGCGGTGGAGCTTGCGCCTGACAGCGGCAAGCTGCGCGGAACGCGGGTGCTGCTTGCGGTGGCGAGCCGCGACGCGGAGGGCGTTTCAACACCCGAATCCGAGACGTGGCTTGAGACCATCCGTGTGCGGCTCGCGCCGCGCGTCCCGCTTGGCCAACGGCTTGCCGTCGTCGCCCCTCACTATGTCGAAATCCGTATCACAGCCCGGCTGACTGTCGCCCGCACCGCCAACGTGGCGATGGTCGGCGCCGCGGCGGCGAAGTGTCTGGCCGACAATCTCGCCGCGGTCGATCCGAAATTTCCCAACAAGAGTTGGCCGTTTGGCCGCGATGTCGCGGCGCTCACGGTCAAGGCCTGGCTGCGCGGCGTCGACGGTGTGACCAAGGCCAGCGACGTTGTCCTCTACCAGTCCGGAACGCCGGTCGAAACGAAGATCGCCATAGGTCCGGCGGAGCTTCCCAAGCTTGTCTTCGCCGCAGGTGACCTGACCTTCCAGCAGGCCGGGGAGACGCGGGGATGAGCGCGCAAAAAGTCTATCGCTTCGCCGCGAGCAAACAATGGGACTTGTGCTTGACGCGCGGGCTGCGGGCCGATGGCGAAGGGCTGATCCCGGTGCAGCCGCTCGGGCCGCATGCCGCTGAAATCGGAAGTTTGGGCGCTCTGTCGACGGTCGCGTCCGACCCGTACGACAATCCAGTTTGGCGGTTCGTGGCATCCGATGCCTCGGGGCAGGGCGGCGATATCGGCTGGATGGATGAGTTCGACCAGATTTGCGGCCCGGACTGGATCGACGAGATCGTCGAGGCAAGTCCCCGCCTTGTCATGGACCGCCACTGGGTATGGGCGTTCGGTGCAAAGACGCTGCGGCGCTATGATCGCGAGACGTTCCAGTGCGCCAGGACGATCGCCCTCGATGAACTGCATCGTCTCGATGAGCCGGCCGTCATCGCCATCGTCGATTTTGCACCCGACGGCAAAGACGGCATCTGGCTGCTCGTCGCGACCACAGATCGGCCCGAGCTTTTGCATTTTGATTGCCGTGATTGCCTCGTCGGCCGCCAGACCATGGCCAAAGCTGCTGGTGTGCCGAGGGAGATCGGAATTCTCGGTCGCGGAACCACGATTGTCCTTCTCTCAGCGCAAGGGGAGAGGCTGTCGTTCGTCTGCGCCAAGTCCGGTTCGGTCATGCGCGATCTGTCGATGGAACAGCTTGCTCCTGGATGGACCGCGACCCGGCTCGCGACCGATGGGCGCGGCCGCATCGGGCTTGGCTGCGAGCAAGGGGATGGGAGCAAATGGCAATTCCTGCTTCTCGATGCTGCCGGCGAATTGCTGCAACCTGCCTTTGGGGACTTGTTTCTCGACGCGGCGGGATGTCGCGTCGATCTCGTTCCTTCGGACTTCGCCCTCGGGCCGGCGACGGTGTGGTTCGCCACGAAACGGGGCCTTTGGCGGTTGGCCCGCGCCGAGGAAACCGCGGCAACGACTGTGTGGCTGATGACGCCACGGCTGATGTCGCCGGTTGGCGAACGCAGGGGCTGGTCGCGTGCCGAGTTGATGATGGAGCTGCCCGAAGGCGTGTCGCTCGAGGTAAGCTATGCCAGCACCGACGACGCCGACCTCGCGGGTCAGGTGCTGGCGGTGTCCAACGATACGGGTCTTACGGTCGCCCAGCGGCATGAGCTGATCTGGCGGCTGCTGGACGACGGCGACACAATCAACCGGACCTTTGCCGTGGCGGGACCGGCCGGGAAGGGTGGCCCGATCGCTGTTCCGCTGTTTGGGACCCAGGACCAATGGCTCTGGCTGCGGCTCAGGCTCGACGTGCCGGCGTCGGCACGTTCGCCCCGATTGGCCGAGCTGCGGGTTCTTTACCCCGAGATCTCGCTCATGGAACGCCTGCCGGCGATGTTCAACGGGCCCGACAACGATCCGGGCGGCGTGCTGCGCCGGCTGGTCGGGGTGATCGAGACGACGACCCAGGGTATTGATGCGGCGGTCCGGAACATCGGACGGCAGCTTGACTCCATCCACGCACCCGATACCTGGCTCGATTATCTCGGGCGCTGGTTCGACCTGCCGTGGCACGATGCTTTGCCGTCGGCAACAAAACGCGCCCTGCTGGGCGTGGCGGGAGCACTGGTGAACCAGCGCGGCACCCGAGATGGTTTGGCAACGCTACTTGAACACCTGCTGGGCAAGAACGCGATCATCGAAATTGCCGACATGACCGTCGACTACACGCCCATGCGGCTTGGTGGTCCACGCACGAAAGGCGCTGCGATCCCGGCGCTGCTCGCCGGGCGGCGCGGGGCGGATGTGAAGCTCGGCCGCAAAGCTACAGTCGGCTTGCAGAGGCTTCCCTGCGCCCCGCCAGACGACAATTCGCTCGCAACGATCGTACCGACACTTCGGATATCGCTCAGCGCGCCAATGGACACGAAGCGGAAGCTGGCGCCCCTGCTGCCTGCCATCCTTGAACAATTCGTACCGTTCGGCCTCCGGATCGCCGTCCGGTGGACAGCCCTGCCGAACACGATGTTCGACGAGGACGGCAATCTCGTTCTCGCCGCCGAGGGGCCAGGTGGACTTGGCGAGAACAGTGTCATCGGGCGGACAGTCCTCGCGGGTTGGGCTGACGGGCGCATCACGGATTCGGGTTTCGAAATGGGTTTGCGGCAGCGCCAGGCGCGGCCAGGAAAGGGAGAAGGTCGTCATGCATGATTTAGCCGACGCCACGCGCAATCGGTTCTTCAGCGGCAAACGAATGCAGGCAGAAGAATACGACATCGAGCAGTCATACGAGATCAACCGCCGGCGGCTGATCAACCGCGCGGTTCTGGGCTGGGGTGTCGTGGAGGGCTTCGCGCTGTCGCAGCCCGACCGGCCCAAAATCGAGGTGGTGATACCCGACGAGATCGCAACCATGCAGCCGGACGTTCAGGATACCAGCGGACCGGACGCCGGCGAGCTCGCCGTCGCTGACGCGCCGCGGCAGGAACCACGGAGCCCGGCGCAAGATGCCGCTGCGGCTTCCGTCGAGGACAACACCCCATATCCGCTATGGGTCGGCGATGGCATCGCCTTTGATCGCCACGGCCGGGAGGTTGTGCATGCCAGGAATTGCTCCCTGGATGCGAGCAACACCTTCTACCTTTTCCTCGACACCGGTCACTGGTGTGCCCGTGACCTTAGCAAGCTGCCCAAGGGCCGTTACATCCTCTCCGTTCACTACGCCGAGGAAAAGACAGGCGGCATCATACAGCCGCGCTTCTGCGGCTGCGGTCATCCGGAGCGGGCGTATGTCCGCGAGACGGCGGTCTTTTCGCTGCGCGAACTGGAGGAGAAGAAAGCCTGCCCGTGCGGCGAGCCCCGTTGCCCGGGTGACCACGGCAAGGATTGCGTTGCCGATGCCTGCAAAGGCGATGTCCGCGGCCCGCACGCACGGCTGAGCCAGTGGGTCACGGATCGGGACGTCGCCGACCACGATTCCCATCTCCCCTGCTGGGGCAAGTATGAGATTGCCCTGCATCAATGGATCGAACTGGCTTGCCTCACCGTGCAACCTGGCGACAAGGAATGCGATCCCGTCAAAGTCATCATCGACGATGCAAGTGGACCGCGGCGTCTCGTCAAGAACAACGACCTGCTGTTCGATCTCGTGCGCGGCTGCGACCTTACCCGTATCTCCGGGATCAGTTGGGAGAAGTGGCATCGTAGCGCGGAAGAGCCGCCCGTGCCCTGGAAGGCATTCGAAGCGATGTTCGAGGGCCGTGCATCAACCAACGACGACAGCTATGAGCCGCCGATACCGACCCATTTCGAGGTGACCTTTTCGGCGCCCGTCAAGTCGGCTTCAATACGTCCCGACATCATCTTGATGAGGGCGCTTACCACCGACGGGGGAACCGGCTGGAGGGAAGAATTGCGCGTCCCGATCCTCAACCTCGATACCAGCCCAACACGCAATGATCTGTCGCCCGGCCTTACGGACCGGTTCCGCGTAGAAGTCGAGTTCGATTGGTGGAGGGACGAGGTTCTGCAGGGTTCGTCAAAGTTCAAAGACGACGAATTCGTCATCGAAATCGAGATCCATGGCGATCTTATCGAAGACTGCAGCGGCTTGTGTGTCGATGCCAGTTCCCGTGGACTGCAAGCCGTCCCATCGGGAAATGGCACGCCAGGAGGCACATTCACGTCCTCCTTTTCCGTCGAGGGGATGCCGGCAAGAAAACCGCCGACGCCCAAGAAACCCCGTTGAGTGAGGATTGATCATGAACAGCGTCAAAGAACTGCTTCTGGCAGGACCCTCGACAGGGCTTTCGGGCCTTGCCCGCCCGACCTACAGCCCGGGGCAATTGCTTGAGGATGAAGACCTCACTGCTGCCGTCGACTACACCCGTAACCTCACACGGCTGCTGTTCCGCTCGCTGTTCGGATGCGGGGTGATCTGCGGATTGAAGGTTGAGGGCAAGCCAATCTGCAAAGGCCAGAAGCTCAGCGTCCAGATCAAGCGCGGGCTGGGCCTCGATTGCGGCGGCAATCCCATCGAAGTGCCGAGGGATTTGACGCTGGAGTTCGATCCCGGTTGTGATCCGTTCCCCAAGAGTATCTGGGTTGTCGCCTGCCACACCTGTCAACCTTGCCGCTCACGCGAGACCGCATGTTCGCACGATGACGATGCGACATGCGTCAAGACGCGCCTGCAGGATGGCTACAAGATTAAGCTCTATCCAGGTTCGGCGGTACCACCGCCCGGCGTCTGTTACTGCGGCGGGGGCGAGGTCGATGATTGCGGCTGCGGCTGCGGTGGCGATTGCGGGGAATGCATCCTCATCGCCAGGCTTGACCTCATCCTTGTCGATGGGGCCTCGCAGCTTAAAGATGCTCCTACGGATGTATCGATGGTGAGGCAGATCCGGCCTGCGATGGCTCAACCCTGTCCCCCGCAAAAGAAACAGGACGCCGCCGCGGTCGACGCAGCCCAGGCCGTGGCCCCCGAAAGGACGACGGCCGCCTGAACCACCCCGCCGGCGCATCAGTTCTGCACGCAACGAGGCCATTTCCCGCATGACGGAACGCGCTTTGCAGAGACAGGCTTCGAAGCCGGACCGGCGGCCGCCGGTCGCGGTTCAGCGCGCGGCGATCGTCCATACAGTCTCTCCGGTGCAGGCGCTGCAGAGACGGGTGGGCGATCAAGCCATGCTGGCGCTGATCGCACGCAGCGCCACCACCCAGGCGCCGGCGGCTTCCTCCGGTTCTCCTTCAACCGGTCTGCGCATCTCTTCGCCCCAGGACGCGGCCGAACGGGAAGCAACCGCGACGGCAGCGGCTGTCATTCGTACGGCAACGCCGGTCTCGGTCTCATCGCGCGAGGGACCGCAACTGCTGCGCGCCCCGACGAAATCTGCCGCGGCGCCGATCGCCGGGTCGTTGGCGCCGCCAGGCGTCACGGCTCAAATCTCAGCCAGCATGAGCAGCGGCGCGGCGCTTTCACCTGCCGTGCGCAATTTCATGGAGCCGCGCTTCGGCTCAAACTTCTCGCAGGTTCGTGTCCACACGGGAGAGCAGGCGGCTGGGCTCAGTGACCGCATGAATGCAAAGGCCTTCACCGTCGGCGGGCACATCTTCTTCGGACGCAACCAGTACCAGCCCGAGCGGCGCGAAGGCCGCGAACTGATCGCACACGAACTGACACACACCGTCCAGCAAGGCGCCGCCACACCGCACAGCATCCAGCGGGACGGCGGGCCCTCGCTCTCCGATCGCATTTCAGACGCTGCCGCCGACCTCGCGGCGACTGCGCTGCCAAATCCCGGCGATCTCGTGCTGCAGGCGTTGGGAATCGTTGCTCCTGGGCTTGTGCCGATCATCAATGGCGGTCCGAATGGTTTCGCCGAGTGGCTCAAGGGCAACGCGATGTCGGCGGTCGAGGGCGTCTTTACGACGCTGATGGCGCCGGTGAACGCCGTGGCCGGTGCCGGGCAGGGGCTCACGGCGCAGTTCGCGCCCGTGATCGCCAGCCTCCAGGCCGCTGCTGCGCAGATCGCCAAGAACGACTGTGGCCCGATCCGCGATGCCGCCGACAAGATCGAGAAGGCGGCCGAGAAGCTGATCACGCCGATGGTCGAGACGCTGCAGCCGGTGGTCGCGGCGATCAAGGATTTCCTGAGCGGGGTCTGGGACAAGATCGGCGCCCCGATCTGGAACTGGATCAAGCAGTACGCCTCCTCGCAATGGGAGCAGATCAAGGCCATTGCCAAGATGGTGTCCGACGCGGCCAAGTGGCTGTGGGACAACACCAGCGCTATCCGCGAAGTCTATTCCCAGGCCTGGACGTGGCTCAAGAACAAGCTGGGAATAGGCGACGGCCCAGAGGGCGAGGCCGGCATCCTGCAATGGGTGCAGGGCAAGCTGAGCGCCGTCTGGGAAAATATCAAACTTCAACTGGCGCCCTTTACCAAGCAGCTCACGATCATTGGCGCTGCCGTCGCCGGCGTTGCGCTGGCGCTGTCGCCGGCCGGCCCGATCCTTGCGGTCGGTGGCGCGATCGCCGGCGCGATAAACGGCATCCGCTGGATCGCCGCCAACTGGGGCAAGGGCAACATCATCGCCACGGCACGGGTCTATCTTGAGCAGACGCTGATACCGCCGTTGCTCGATGCCGTGGGCCGGCTGGGCGCAACGTTCACGAACGTTGCACAGTCGATCAGCGGCGCGCTCAACAATCTCGCCGCAGGCATGGCGGGAGCAGTTGGCGTGCTAGGAGGCTCGATCCTGTCGTTTGCGGTCTCCGCCGTTCAGTGGATCGCCTCGCAGGTTAACGCGCTTGCTGCCTGGGCCAATGGCCAACTGGCGCAGCTCGGCGCCTGGTTGAAGGGGGCGCTCGGCAAATTGCAAACCCTGCTCGAAGGCGTGCTGCAGTTCTTCGCCCGCGTCGCCGACGTCATCATCGACATCTGGGGTCTGCCGGTGCTGCTGGGCGAGGCGATCTGGGACCGCGTTCCCACCTGCGTGCGCGACCCGATCGTCGATTTCCTCGGCCCGATCATTCTCAGGCAGATCGAGATCTTCCAGGAGTTGGCCAAGGACAATGAAGCCTGGCAGAAGACCAAGGAGGATGTCGGCAAGATCATCAAGCTTGTGTTCCACGACCACGACCTGATGGGGGCGGTGAAGGCGACGTTCTTCCTGATCCTGCGGGTCTTCAATCTGCCGCCGGATCTGCTGTTGACGGTCGCCAACAAGGCGGTTGCCGCCTGGGATATCGTTGTCAAGAAGCCGCTCGACTTCATCAAGAACGTCATTCGCTCGGTCGGCCACGGTTTCAGGATGCTCTGGGACAACAAGATCGAGAACCTGAAGATTGGCCTGCAAGGCTGGCTGCTCGGCGAGATCAAGGAAAAGAACATCGTCATTCCGACCAACTGGAGCGAACCGCGCCAGCTTTTCGACTTTGCTCTCAGCGTGCTCGACATCTCCTCCGATCACATCTTCGAGCTGATGAAGAAGCGTTTCCCTGACCAGACCATCGACAAGATACGTGCCGCCGTGGGCAAGATCGCGGGCGTCGTTGCCTGGGTCGACAAGGCAATCGACACCACCAAGTCGCCCGTCGAGAACGCGCGCGGCATGATCAACCAGGCTAAGGAATTCGGCGTCACCATCCTGACCGGACTTGCCGAATGGGTCGCTGCGAAGGTCGCCGAGGAGATCGCTATCATGCTCGCCGCGGCGGCGGCTTCAGCTGGGCTTTCCGAGATCGTCGACATCGCGCGCCGCATCTATCGTGCCATTCTCACGGCGGTGCGCTGGGCACGTCGTATCCTGGACATGGCAAACCAGGCGCTCGACAATGTGCTTGATATCGCCAACGGCGCGGTCGAGAAGGTTGGTGCGACTTTCTACAAGATCATGCAAGGCGGCCTGCCGGTGGTCGTCGGGTTCCTGGCCGATCAGGTCGGTCTCGGTGGCGTCGGCGCTGCCATCCGCGGCATCATCGATAAATTGCGCGAGAAGGTCGACAACGCCATCCTGTGGGTGATCGACAAGATCAAGCTTGCGCTGGAAAAGCTGGTCGGCGCTGTCAAGGCCGGCGTGGCGGCGGTCACGGAATGGTGGAGAGAGAGTGTCTCTTTCCGGGATCAGAAAGGCCAACCGCATCGCCTTTTCTATTCCGGAACCCAGGACAATGCTCGTCTCAAGATCGCCAGCACGGAAGTTTACACCGACGAATTCATCGTGAGGGTCGAAGCGGCAATACGGGCAAACCCGCAGATCCGGGACTTCGCTCAGTCGAAACTGTCCTCGTGCCGGACGTCGATGACGAATTTGGCACGCTTGAAACAGCAGCTCGCATTTGCAAATCGAACGAAGGATCCGTCCCTGCAGCGGCTTGAACGCGACCACAAAGAAGAGATGATGCGACTGTCGACATTTGTCGGCTTCCTCATGGATGTTCTTCCCGAGAACGCCGTCGCGTTGGCTGTGAAGGCGGGCGACAGGGTCACCATACCGTACAAGGGAACCGAGCGGATGGGCCAAATCATCGTCATCAGCACGGACCGGGTGCATTATTCCGTCGACGCCATTGCCGGTCAGCTTCAGATGCTGACCAAGGAATTCCAAGAGAAATGGGCCGCCGGCATCATTCGCGAATATGTTGAAGAGGGCCTGCGCGAAAAATATCTTGGCAGTACGCCCAGCAAGGCCGACAAGACGGGCCGCGATCTCATCGAGTTCAAATACAAAGGGAAAATTGAAATGCGCGGCGGCGTTGCCTTTGTCGAATGGAAAAAGGGTAGCTGGCATCCACTCGCCGACTGCGACATGAGCCACGAGCCGTTGGATGCCGTCGATTACTGGAACAACACCGGTCGGGATACCGGTCCTCCGGCACCAAAATCGGGCGCCGTAAGAGCCTGGATGCTAGACTATAGAAACTACATTCTCGAGCCATCCGCAGTGAACAGGAGCAGGGGATCGCGGGCCAACAGCAAATACTTGCCCCCAAGGAGATAAATGGATGAGCGTTTGCCTGAACTGGGCGAAGGGGGGATACCAGCGTAACCGATTGATCAAGGAAATCGACATGGGGAGACTTTACCTTCCCACGGGCAGGCTGGTGTGCTGCGATCCGTTTTCCGTAGGGGAAGCCGGACCATTGGACCTGGAATTGACGCCGGGACACTACGTAGTTCGACTGGTGCAGGCGCCCATGGACATATGGGGCGAGCGTGTTGCTCTTGCGGCAGTTATCTTCAACGAGGACGAACCGGATAGCGCCACACCGGCGCAGCGGCAAAACATGCCTGACAAGGCCGGAATACACGTGGAGTCGGGTTTGGCTTGCTTCACCGACGAAGATACCAGACGGTTGTTCGCCAACAGGCTGACGGCTTTTCAGCATGAGCGTGAGGACACCAGCTATTATGAAGCGGTGCTGGAAAAAGAATTTGCAGCCAGCGCCAGTCCCGACGGCCTACAGACCGGAAACCGGAATATGCATTTCCCTGTCAGGGGTGATCAACGCAATATCGCGATGTTTGCGAGTGGACTCGGCGATGGAATTTATCAAGCCGAATGGCTGATGGCAGGGACTTCGCCATGCCGGCTGGTAGTCGATTTCGGGGTGTTGAAATAAACGATAGGATCACGGTTCCTACGACGCTATCCATGGGCGCTCGCGCACCCTGCGCATCGCGTGAGCGCGACGAGGCAGTTTGAGTTTCTCAAGCACGTTGTGGACGTGGTGCTTCACCGTTGCGACACTGAGATTGAGTTCGCGCGCAATCTCCTTGTTGGTGAGACCGCGGCCGATGAGCTGCAGGACGTTGCCCTCGCGATTGGTCAGCGGGGCGTCCTCGTCGGGGTCGACGGAACGAACCTCGGCTCGAAACAACGCCCGCAGCAGCCCGCTCGATATTTCTGCCGGGCATGCCAGGCGCCCCGATACGGCGTCTCGCATTGCCTTGGCAACGGCTTCTACGCTCGCGTCCCGCGCGACGTATGCCGAGAAACCGGCCCTGCCGCAACGGATTACATCTTGGCGCTGCTCTTTCAATCCGAGCGCGATCAACACCACTTCCGGCGCTGAGACCGCGAGGGCGCGGACATCATCGAGATCCATGTTTTGCGTCATATCGATCAATATTATGTCGACAGCTTGAGAAGCTAATATTTCATTCAATTGAGATATTTCGCCTGTGACCGAGACGACAGAAATATCCACGGTATCCATCAGGCACCGAGCCAAACTATCCCCAAGCAATTTTATTGCGGTGAGAATAACCGCCTGCATGAGCGCTGCCCCCTCAAGGCGCTGCCAAGCTTATATTTAAGCACGTTCTTTGATGCTAACACAGTGTTTTTTTGACCCAGAAGAACCGATGGGGTCAGACATGCTATCGATACGCGCAAGCATTCCTTGAGGTGTCGTCAACCAGAAGCCTGACAAAAGAACAAGCCTTGCCAAGTGCATATGGCCATTTCTTGGTGAAGCAAAGCACGTGTTATTTATCGCTCTCGTCCTGATCGGCCCCTAACGCGAAACATCCGTTCCACGGCGGCAGCCGTAGCCGATGCATCCTCCCGGCCGGGCGAGCAATGCCATTGCGATTGTAGACGCCGCTTTCTACATGGCTGCTCAAGATCAGATAGCTATTGGCCCAATTTCGCGGGCCGCGTAGTTTGATTAAGTGAATGGTGGCGGTTATTTCGAACAAGCCGAGATCGATGGGATGACTAGGACTCCCTGAACGGATCACGAATGTCCCGTCGGGGGGCTCAACTTGTCGATGTTCGAGATTTTGCTGGCTATGTCTCAAAGACTGAAAATCCTCGTCTTTCTGTCGAGGCGCCGCTGCAATTTGCGAAACAGACCGAATGAGTCTTCGATGAACGCAATTGTCACGCCCAATCAACGACGTCAAACCCAAGCAGGTCGACATCGATAGCGTCATCCACGCCGTACACGAGCCGTCCGACCAAGGAGGAGAAGTAATGAAGCCGGCTCTGTACTATCCCTACATCCATATCAGAGATGTTGACTGGCTAAAGGGCGCTCTCCTGATCTTTCCAAAGGTCTATCGCTTCGTGCCGCCAGGTTTCCGACGTTGGGATGATCCCGCGTCTTCCGAGTTCGCTTACAAAGGAGGGGAAGAGGGGCCTCTGCTCGATCGAGCATTCACTTCTGAACCATCCGTGGAGATGGCCGCTCAAGCGCTTCTCGCAAGGCTGAAGGAGGACTCCGGCGATACTAAGTTCCTGAAGAGCTTACGCAAGTCCAGTGCCTTGAAGCAGCGTGAAAAGCGTCGCCAGCGGCTTGAGGCTATCCGGCCCGGCCTTGGCGACTCTGACGACACTGTGGTCTATGGCGCCCAGCTCCATCGCGAAAAGTTTTGTGAGGACCTAATGCGGTTTCTCGAGAGTAACGAGCTTTGCTGGAAACCGACTAAGGCTGAGCCAGACGATCCTGACATGTATATTGAGGTCCACGAGCATCTCGCCGAAGTCATCATGTCGACGGTATCAATTGCTTTCGCGCATGATCGCGGAGCTGACATCGTCTCTGACGACAAGAACGAACGGCTACATCGCTTTCTGGTCGAGAAGCGTTACCAAGAACTCTACAATGCGTGGCTGCATCCCGGATGGCCTGTCGAACCGACACCACAAACGGGCCGCCAAGCGTTCGAATTCATGCTCGAATGGCAAGGCGACGTGACTGGGCTGACGGCGGACAAGATCATCGAGCTGGCCGAGGAACGAGCTGCGATTTCGGACCTGATTGCCGATCTCGACACGCGCGCCGCCAAAATCCAAGCCGAGGATCAGCGGACCATCGACGACCAGATGAAGCAGGTGATCAGCGAAGTCCTCGGCAAATGGGATGCAGGCAAACCGCTAGGATCGCGATGGTGGAAGGAATTCGCTGGAGCAGAGGCGGTCCCTTTGGGAGCCGATTTTCTCAAAAACATCGGCGAAAAGGCGGCTACGCCTGCCGCCGCGGGCCTTGCCGCCGGTGCATATGCCGGAAGTCTTAGCGCCGGCGGTTTGATCGTCGCGGGAATTGGACTTGCGATAGGTGTCGTGGCTCACGGGGTCACGTCACTAGAGCGTTTCATATTTTGACGGAAGCGTAGCCTGCGTTTTCGAAGTAGTTCTTGCATTCGGCTGCCTCGATGGTTTCGACGAGGTGGCCGATGTGGCGCCA